>JAJXAL010000050.1:0-28170 GCA_021628325.1 Segatella copri
TTGACAAGGCGAAGTTGGAGAAGAAGATTGCTTCTCTGGAGGGTGAGCGCAAATCGTTTAACAAGGGTAAGCGTGACTCAGAAACAAAATTGCAGTCAAAGACGTCAGAGCTGGGCAACAACAAAGCCTCTCTCAAGGGAATGACCGAGGACTACGGCAAGTTTATGGGCAAAGCCAAGAAAGACAAGGACGGCAACATCCTCAACCTCATCACTCTTGATGGTGTGGAGTCCACGAACTTAGAGGTTATAGGAAAGCATCTGCAAATGTTGGCGGAGAAAGAGACAACTGGCGGACAATACAAGCGGATTGGAGAAATCTACGGATTCCCTGTCAAGATTGTCAGCAAGACAAGTTTCGAGAATGGTCTTCCATTTGTTGACAACCGCTTTTTTGTCGAGGGCAATTACAAGTACCAGTACAACTACGGTCACATCGCCAAGTCGGACCCGATAGCAGCGGCAAACAACTTTCTGAATGCCCTGCAGAAGATACCGAGCTACATTGAACAGTATGATTCAATGTGCAAGGCTTTGGAAAAGGAAATACCGCAACTGGAAGAGATAGCTGGCAAGACTTGGAAGAAAGAGGAAGAACTGAAAGGTCTTAAAGCGGAACTGGCGGCGTTGGATAGAAAAATACAGTTAGAATTGGCACCACCACAGGAGCAAGATACTGCTGAAAAACACGAAACAAAGAATATAGAAACAGAACAAAGCATAGTTGGAAAACAAGCACGCTCCGTCTGTCGGTTATGACGCCTAATTATATATAGGGGTATCTTGATGTTTTTATCATAATAAGATACCCCTGTTTTTTACATGAAATCTCAAATTTGTAAACATACCCCCATCATAAAAAAATGAATAGCAAGTATTCCTGCTGAGTTTATCAAATCAGGGCCATTGTTGTTGATGACGACTCTACCATCAGCTCATATATACCTTTCCGACACAAGCATATATTGTTTTCGTTTGTACTCCGAGTGTGTACAGTTTCAAACCATGATTCACATTCTAACATAAGAAACTGAAGCCGTGACCATTTGTGTATTTTTGCCAAACTAACTCCAGTATATACAACAGATGTAAAAGATTTCTGCAAAATCGACCGAAATCATAAGAAAAAAACACCAAACCAGCAAATTTCTTAAAGATTATATCTGTTTATTAAGATTATTTTTGTATATTTGCAGCATTATTTTGGTGGTAAAGCCTGTTGGCCTGCCACGTGACAATAGGACTTTACGGAGCAGCCTATATCACAATTCTTCTCCGTAGTAACAGTCCGTTCTCTCTCTCACTGGTCTCTCCCTGCGCGGCAGAGGCATACGTTTTTATATTTTTCAAACACTCCAAATTGACAGCGCATGA
This sequence comes from Segatella copri, assembly GCA_021628325.1. Taxonomy (GTDB): domain Bacteria; phylum Bacteroidota; class Bacteroidia; order Bacteroidales; family Bacteroidaceae; genus Prevotella; species Prevotella copri_R. The sequence continues at coordinate 1,374 of JAJXAL010000050.1, forward strand.
GAAAGTTTACTTCTTTGTTACTGTTAGGCTTCGCTCTCGGCAGTTTCGCGCAAACGCCCGGAGGAGTCAGCGGAAGCGAACTGTGGTTCAAGACTGCGCCATTGAACTCAGACCTGCAAGGTTATTACCGTTGGCAGGATTTCTCTGGGGATTCCATACGGCTGATGCTATTGGACAGCCGTGGCGTCAAGTCTGAACTTACTCTTCCGAACAGTTCAGTCCATTACTTCAACTTCAATCCGAGTCTCTGGCTCGCAGACGGATTCCGCAGCCTGAGTGCCAGGCTCAAGCACGGCGACCTCTCACAGACTACCGTCATCGGTGTCTTTGCACCGGAACTGGCAACCATCGGCAAGGATATGGTTGTCTATGCTCTTGACGGCCGCAAGGGCGACGGAGCCATTCTGAGCAAGGACAAAGCCGTAAGGGGTAGAGGTGTTGAACCACTGGACTATGGTTCAGCATCGGGTGAAGACCTGCTTTATCAACCAAGTGATTCTTTGTCCGAGAACGGTTTTAAGGAAAGCGCTCTGCGCGTTGTGTCCTACTTCAAGGTAAGCAATCCTTCAACAACATTGTGGGGAGACAACTCCAACACCACATTATTCATCGGAACCCCTTCCACCTCTGGCAGTTTCGGTACGGATTTCCCGACCTCGCTTTTCGGTAATGCTTCCATCCGGGGATATGCCCCTGAGCTTGTTGTGTTCAGCAGGATGCTTACACCCGATGAGCGCAGAAAAGTGGAGAGCTATCTGGCGGTAAAGTACGGCATCACCCTCAAAGGCTCGTATCTTGACAGCGACGGAAACCTGACTTGGGATATGGCGGAGAACCAAGCCTACCACCATAGGGTCACAGCTGTTGGAACAGACATAGTAGGAAGTCTCTCCCAACCGCTTTCCGCAACATCATATGAGGAAAGTCCGGTGTATGCGGCCTTGAAGGAGAACGGAACTTATCATGGCGCAAATCCATACAACCCTTCATCCGCTTCCCGTCTGCTTGTCATGGGACGTGAAAACGGCAATCCGATGCCGGACAGAGGCTTCACTTTCTGGGGCGACGATGATGTGGCACTTGCAACATATACCTCACCTACAGATTCCCTGTGGCATGTCATGAAACGTACATGGATGGTCAAGACCAACGTGCCGTCAAAGCCCGACAGTACAGTGGCAAGATGGACTGCGCAAGGATTTGAAGTGTCAAGGAATGGCTTTACTGACAATATCATCCAAGAGAAAGCCGCTTCCGGAGCTTATGCCACGACCCCAGCCCTTGTTGGAGGTGGCGGTGCTTTTGAGTTCACCTGTCCGACAAGTCACCCGACTTTTGACGTTGGCTTCGGAAGCATCGGTGGCAGCACATGCAAGTATGGATTCCGGTTCACCAATGCTGGAGTTGTTTATCCGATCATCAACGGATCGGTCTCAAATTCATACATCGCCACGGATGTTGACGGAACGGACATCTCTATCCGCAAGGAAGGCAAAAACATCTATCTGCGTGTTGACGGAACAGGAAGTGCGACAAGAACCATATCCCTTTCGGATGCAACTGACACAGACACAAATGTAGGCATTATCCGAACGGAAGGAGCAGAGTCCGCCTTGAATATGGCAGGCTTGAGGACAGGAGGAATAGATGATGTCGGTTATATGGCAGAGTTGAGCTATGACCTCACACCGGACAGGGAGTTCTCGGACTATTGCCGCAAGCGTACCGTCATGCTCATAGACCCAAGCGGTGAAGGTGATTTCGACATCAACAGCAATAGCAACATAAGATGCTCCAAGCCTGATATGACAAGGGGCAAGACCATATTCCGCAATATCCTATGGGATGCAGACGGAAGCGGAAGCGATGTGTTCACATTCGCCTATTATGACGGCATTTCCTATGATGCCACTCCTACGCCGTCAAGTTGCGAGAATGGAGTTCCACGCAATGACGGGTATATCGACATCGGCATCAACATCGGTACACCAGTCTATTCCTATGTGCTCAGCGTTGACACCGTTGCAGGAAAAGTAAAAGGAGAAACCATTGCCAGAGGAACATTCTTCGGTGACACGCATAGAATCACGAATCTTGCCCCCGGCGCCTATGCGCTGTCCGTATCACAAGGTGGAGGCAACGAGATTTATGCCACTGGCAACGCACTCTACACCTCATACTCACATGACACCAGGACGTATCTGTCCGGCGACATCTCATGGACGGTGAACGATACAAAATCAAACTACCGTGTGGGATTGGAGCCAAGCCTCACGGACGAGATCACCCAATATGGCTTCGACGTGCGGGGCGACAAGGCGCATATCATAACCGGTGGATATACAAGCCTAACCAAATATGTCACCATCAAGCCGGGCGATGTGCTCAGTGTTACAGTCCGCAATATGCAGGTCACATACAAGTTGAACGGACAGACCGTGCATCATGAATATGTCTGGTCACTTCGTGCATGGCGGTTCTGCATCAAGTACGGAAAGGGCGAGACACATATCACAGACCTTACCGTAAACGGTACGCCTGTAACCTCATTCACCACAAGGGGCAACGTGCAGATAGAAACACCCAAGAAGTGTACGACAACGATGACCGTCTATGTCGGCAGCGAGTGTGATGCAAGTATGCCTAACGGAACACAGGCAAGGGAGAACCATGTGGGCAGCTCGGACAGACAGGCTGACAACTCCTTCATTTCTGGAGAAGACGAGGATTTCACTGTCAAGGGCAACGGTTCTACGACAGGCATCTACGAGGCTAAACTCACACAGGACAAGCCTGCTGCAGCCACATTGATGGTGTTTGACGTATCAGGCAAACTGGTAGTGTCACGCCAAATGACAGGCGAAAGCGTCAAGCAAGCCGACTTCAAGGTTCCCGCATCGGGTGTGTATGTCGTGAAGGCAATCTCCGAGAATGGGGAGCATACAAGGAAAATCTCAGTAAAGTAACTTAAAGGAAGATACGCATGAAGAATTATATACAGAAGGTGGCGTGGGCATTGGTTTTACTGCTTGCCGCCACACTGTCCCTTTCGGCAAAGGACGGGACAGCCGTGAGAAAACTCTTCAAGAAGGGTGTCTCTGACAGTATCTCCGTAGGAGGTAGCAAACTGGTCGTTCTTCAGAAAGACCTCATTCGGAACAGAAGCCTTTCCGTGAACTCTATCGGAGAGGAGAATGTTCCTGAGCTTGACTTTGCCATGACCAACGTCACGGCAGGAGGACATGGCTACCGTTTTCTCCCTCACGGAACACACTTCACAGGCGAGGGCGCGACGGTCAAGATAAAGTATGACCGCACGAGAATACCAAGCGGCTATACCGAGGACGACATCCGTACCTATTACTACGACCCGGCCGAGAAGCATTGGGTTGCGTTGGAGCGTGTGCGTGTGGACAAGAAGGAAGAGTGTGTCGTTTCAAAGACGACCCACTTCACCGATATGATCAACGGCGTGATACAGGCCCCGGAGTCACCGCAGACCGAAGGCTTTGCCCCGACGATGATGAACGACATCAAGGCGGCAGACCCGACGGCGAAGATAAATGTCATTGCGCCTCCAAGCGCAAACAACCGTGGCTCTGCCAACCTGCAGTATCCGTTCGAGATGCCGCCAGCACGAAACGGCATGCAGCCAAGCCTTGGCTTGCAGTACAGCAGCGAGGGCGGTAGCGGTTGGCTTGGCGAGGGTTGGAACGTCAGCGTGCCAAGCATTACGCTTGACACCCGGTGGGGCGTGCCTCGTTATGACCAGTCAAAAGAGACGGAGACTTATCTTTTGTCCGGTTCAATGCTCTCCACTATGGATGACAACGGACAGATGGGAGTCGCACACCGTGGCGAGAAGATGAACAGAAAGGCTGACCGCCAGTTCTACACCCGCCAAGGCGGTGATTTCAGCCGTATCATCCGCAAGGGTGACAGTCCTGCCAACTATTATTGGGAGGTTACAGACAAGCAGGGTGTCAAGTACATCTATGGTGGTGACGGAGCTGTTGTAAAGGGCAATGTCACCGATGCTTCGGGCAATACCCGTGAGGTGATTGCCGAATGGAAGCTGAAACGTGTCGAGGAACTCCACGGTGACTATATAGAATATGTGTATGACATCGTGGATGAGGATGTGCGTGGCGGCTTGAAGGCCAAGGCTGCATATCTGAAGGAGGTTCATGCAGGTAATGCAGGACAGGAACCGCACACCGTTGTACTCTTTGAAGGCAACAAGATAAAGCAGGTAAAGACCAACAACGCCCGCTATGGATTCCTCGCCTCCTCCAACAAGCTGTTGGAGAAAGTGACCGTGAATTTCCAGGGCGAGACCCTGCGCAGCTATGCCTTCGACTATAAGGAGGGGGCTTTCCACAAGGAAATGCTCACTGGTGTCAGACAGTATGACAACAACGGCAAGGAAGTGGCATACCAGAACTTCGACTATTATGATGATGTGCAGGCAGACAAGGGCTATGTTCCTTTCAAGGATGATTCCGAAAAATGGAACACCCATGATGATGGACTTGACGCAGGGTTCATCAATCCGTTAAAGGCTGTCAGCAAGCGTTTCAGCGACAAGCCAACTGCACTTGGCGGAACGACAAGCTCTTCCGTGAGCGGTTCGTTCTATGCAGGTGTGGGTGTCGTGGACGGAAGTCCTTGGAAAAGCAATACCGTGGGTGGCTCTTACAGCTATTCAAGCGACACGAGCAAGGGACTTTCCGCACTCGTTGACTTGAACGGTGACGGACTTCCTGACAAGGTGTACAAGTCCGGTGGTTCTGTTTATTATCGTCCACAGATTAAGACAGACAACGGAGAAGTCGTATATGGTGAGCCTATCAAGGTAAAGGGCATCAGTAACTTCTCGACAACCAAAAGTTCTACCAACACTTTCGGTGCGAATGCCGTTGTCGGTTGGGATGTCCTGACTGCCGTTGTCGGAACGGACAAGTCAACCACTAAGACAAAGACCACTCAGTATTTCAGCGACATCAATGGTGACGGACTTGTTGACCTCGTTTCCAATGGCAAGGTCTATTTCAACCACTTGGAGTTTGACGGATCTGGCAATGCCGTGCCTACGTTTACATTGAGCAGTGCCGACACGCCAAGCCCAATCATCTATGGTGGCAAGGTTGACACTTCCGTCATGGAGGTCAGTAAGGATGAGCAGGCGGAAGCCATCAAGAACTCACCGATGGAGGATATTGTGCGTGTATGGCAAGCACCAAAGGATGGAACTGTCAGCGTGGCAGGGCAAGTGAGCCTTGTCGCTCCGACTGGTGACTATGATGCTGACGAGTATCAGAAGGCAGACGGCGTAAGAGTTGCTATCCAAAAGGGTGGCAATGAGCTTTGGAACAAGACTATTGCAAAGGGCGACGGCAGTTCTTATGCCGCTGCCGTATCATCTGTTGCCGTCAAGCGGGGTGACAGAATCTATTTCCGTGTGCAGTCGGGTTCCGAGGAAACAAGCAACGGTTCTTTTGACAAGGTGAGCTGGTCGCCTACCATTACATACGCAGGCGAGTCAAATATCTTGCCTAACGGGCTTTCTTCAACAGAGTACAAGCCAGAGGATGGTGCCATCTACGATGTGAACACCTCCGCCAATGTGGAGAATGGTTCAAGCGTGGAAGTTCACAGTGCCTTCCACAAGCCTGTAACAACCGACGATGTTGTTCTCAGCATCATCGGCAGCAATGAAAAGAAAGACAGTGACGGAAACGACAACCCGAACTATACCAAGAAGACTGTCTTTGCTCGTACATTGAAGGCTGGTGAGGCTTTCAATGGTGATTCTCTAAACATCAGTCTGGAGAATACAGAAAAGCTGACCAACTTCAGCTTTGAGATTTCATCTACCTCAAATGTTGATTGGAAGAATATCGGTTGGCAAGCGTCTGTGACTTATAAGGACTCTGCCAATATCGAACAGACGGTAGCCGTTCCTGCACACTACAATACATTTGCAAATGCCTTGGCAGAGGGCAAGCCATACTTGACCACAGCGACTGATACAATTATGGTTGTGTCACCAGTGCTTACCCTTTCAGACAATTCTATCAACGGTCAGATTACTTTGACCGCCAAGACAGAGGATGCACTTGTTGGCAAGAAGTCTTTCAATATCGAGAATGGCATCTTGAAAGCCGATACTCTGCGATTTGCAACTACTGCAGGAAAGAACATCTGGTTTGAATACAGCTATCCGGCAGCAATCTCTAATGAAACTGTTACTTCAGCCTCTGTTTCCATTCTGAAAGATGCGGCAGGTCTCGTAACAGAGAATGTGCTTGCTGGATTCTATGCAGAGAATGACAATCTTGGCTTCGGTATGCTTTACCGTGGCTGGGGAGGTTTTGTTTATAACTCGGCAGAGGGCAGATATGCAAAGCCTATTGACGAGTCTTTGCTGAAATTGCCAGAAAACGAGGATGATAAGGTTGATCCGCTCACGATGGCATTCACTCCATTGGGAACAGACCAGACCTCTATGGACAAGTGGGTCGGTCAACGACAGGACATTTATCTCACGGCAACGGAGGCAAGTACAGCCCGACTGACCGAGCAGGATGTTCTTCTCTCAAATCCGTTGGAAAACAATACCGAGGTAGCAGGACTTGCTGGAGAACATTTGCAAGGTACTGGTGCTGCGGCAGTAAGCCAAGTGATGTCCAGCAAGAGCACGGTAGTGCAAGGCGGTGCGCTTGGTATCACACACAACGATGCGAGCGGTAGTGCCAAGACAGAGGTCACCATGATGGACATGAATGGTGATGGTTTCCCGGACATCATCGCTGGTGGTACGATTCAATACACCAACTCTCTTGGTGGACTGAGCGGCGAAATCTATAAGGGCATCGGCTCCAGCAACTCCGACAATGCTTCACAGGCATGGGGATATGGCGGTAACCCTGTGGCTTCAGCGTCAAGCATCACAAATCTAATCTCCAAGGGCAAGGCAACCATACTGAACCAGCAGACTGCATGGCTGGCTCAATTCTCCATTTCTGGCAGTGCGCCAAAGAATACGGATGAGGCAGTTGAATCTTTCATTGACATCAATGGCGATGGACTTCCCGACAAGATTCTTTCAGACAAGAAAGTAAAACTGAACCTTGGCTATGCCTTCACTGAGCCTGTTGACTGGGTGCTGGACCGCATCCAAGGCGGTAAGTCTCTTTCCTATAATTTTGGTGCAGGTGCAGGGGAAGATTTTGGCTGGGGAACTACCCAAAATAAGAGCACAAAGCAGTCGATAAACAAGGCCTCCGGCAGTTTCTCAGCAGGCTTTGGCATCGTAACCTCTGAAAGTGAGGAGGAATACAATCTTATCGACATCAACTCCGATGGCCTTCCAGACAAAGTATGGAAGAGCGACCATGGTATCATTGTTGCCCTCAACACTGGTAACGGCTTTGACGAGCCTATCAGCTGGAAAGGTGTAAATGCGCTTAGTGAATCAGCCTCTACATCAGAGTCTGCAAATGCAGCGTTCACCCTGACCATCAACATACCTGTCATAAGCATCAAGATTTCAACCAACCCTGGTGCTTCTACCTCTCATAGCATCAACCGCCCTACATATTCTTTGCAGGATGTGGACGGTGACGGCTATCTTGACATCGTTGAGTCTGAGAAGGAAAGCGAGTTGAAGGTTACACGCTCTGCCATTGGCAGGACAAACATGTTGAAGTCTGTCACCAACTCCTTGGGCGGCACTTTCACACTCGACTATGCGCATACCACTCCTACCTACGGACTTCCTGGTGGCAAGTGGGTGATGTCTGCCCTTACCGTTGATGACGGAATCCATGACGATGGTCCTGTCATGACAACCGCCTTTGAGTATAAGGACGGCAAGCGTGACCGCCATGAACGTGAGTTCCTCGGTTTCGGTGAGGTTATCACCAAGAACCTCGACACTGAGAATGGCAATTCTGTTTACAGACAGGCTGTTGAGAACTACGATGTAGCCAACTACTACACGCAGGGTAATGTTACCGCCACATCCGTAGAGGATGCCAACGGCAACAAATACACGGAGACAAAGAATCGCTACGACAGTTATTATATGACTGCCGACGGTGACAAGTACACGTTCGCAAAGCGTGACGTGAACCTTTGGAGTGACCGTGCATCTGCATTCGTTCCTCTCCGCTATACGGCAAACTTGCAGTATGAGGGATCGGCAAACGGTGTGGTTACATCCGAGGCATGGAATGAGTATTACCTCAATGGCTATCATGGTGAGTTGAAGTCCTACAAGTACAGCGACAAGGGCAGTCTTGGCGAGGACGGAAACGGCAAGTTCGATTATGCGACTGCTATCAAATATACCGACAATGCAAGCAAGCACATCCTCGGACTTCCTGTTGATGTGACTGTTACAGGCGGTGACGGCTCACTCTATCACCATGTGACGGCGAAGTATAATACCAACTACGCCAACCACATCACGCAGATTACACAGCAGTTGAATGACGGTGCGGCAGTTACTGATTACAAGTACGACTCTTACGGCAACATCATCCAGAAGACCCTCCCTGCCAACGGCAAGGGACAGCGCATGTGGTACAAGTACCGCTATGAGCCGGAAATGAACATGTATGTGGAGCGTATTGACGATGCGTGGGGGTACCGCAGCGAGCAAGGCAATTTTGACTATCGCTATGGTATAGCCAAGGAGCATCGCGACCTCAACAACTTCTACTATGAGACTGATGTTGACGACCTCGGTCGCATTACTGGCGTGCGTGGTCCAAATGAGTTGGCTACGGGCGTACCTTATGCCATCGCCTTTGAGTATCAGCCTTTGGCTACCTTTGGTGAGAGTGGCATTACCGCTCCTGCTTACGCAGTGACCAAGCACTACGACATCCAGCATCCTAACGATGACTTGGAGACCGTTACATTCGTTGACGGTTTCGGAAGAGCCGTGCAGGTGAAGAAGGACGGTGTCGTGACAAGTGCATCCAAGGGAAACTCTGCCAAGGATGAGAACGTGATGATAGTCAGCGGAAGAAACATGTATGATGCATTCGGACGTGTGGCAAAGGCTTTCTATCCTACAACGGAAGGAACCGGATCGAAATCAACGTTCAACAAGTCTTTCGACAATGTTTCTCCGACGGTTACAGTTTATGACGTGCTCGACCGTGCTACCTCAGTGACATTGCCGGACAACTCTACGACAACTACGGCCTATACTGTTGACAACGGCAGCCATGCACTTATTACAACCGTAACAGACGCACTCCATAATGTCCAGGCTACCCATACCAATGGCAGTGGCAAGACCTTAAAGACCATCCAGAAGAGCGGTCCTGACGGTGAGATTACCACTTCGTTTGAGTATGACGGCATACAGCGTCTTGTTCGTGTCACCGACACGGAGGGCAATGTGACGACCTCTACTTACGACATGGGTGACCGCCGTACTGAGGTGAACCATCCTGCAAGCGGCATCACAAGTTTCACTTATGATGCGCTCGGCAATGTGCTGACCAAGCAGACTGCCAACCTTGCAAAGGAAGGCAAGTTCATCACCTACGATTACGACTATCAGCGTCTGACAGGCATCAACTATCCTGACCACCCGGAGAACAATGTGAAGTATTACTACGGTGGTCGCAACGCTTCTCAGAACCGCATCGGTCGCTTGATGCTCCGTGAGGACGGAACGGGTGCCATTGAGTATTTCTATGGCAAGATGGGCGAGGTGACGAAGACCCGCCGCACGATGATTGTGCCTAACCAGGCGATAGCAACCTACGTGACGCAATGGACTTATGACAGCCACAACCGTCTGTTGGAGATGATTTATCCTGATGAGGAGAAGATTACTTACTCTTACAACCTCGGAGGTCAGCTTGAAAAGGTTCATGGCTACAAGTCATACGGCTACGACTATGTGAGCAAGATAGGCTATGACAAGTTTGAGCAGCGCACATACTTGAAGTACTGTAATGGTGCTGAGACGTTCTACACCTACGACCCACAGCGTCGCAGATTGCAGAACCTCACGGTGAATAGTGGTGGCAATACCATCATGGACAATGCCTACACTTACGATGCGGTGAACAATGTGCTCAGCGTGGTAAACGGTGCGTCAGTGCCTCAGAGTGGCAAGGCAGGCGGACAGATGGCGCATAACTATACTTACGATGCCCTCTACCGTCTTGTAAGCGCAACAGGTACTTATACAGGTGCGGACAACAAGACCGCAAGCTACACCCTTGCAATGGGCTACGACAACATGCACCGTATCACATCGAAGCGTCAGATTCTCACGCAGAACAATGTGCAGTTTAACGGCACTTTGAATGCAGGTTATGATTTGTCATACACTTATGGAACTGACACAGGCAAGAGATTCCAACTCGCCAATGTGAAGGATGTTAACTACCGCACAGAGGAGACGCCTTCGGAGAGTGAGAATGTGAACAACAATCATGCCTATGAGTATGATGCCAATGGTAATCTTGTTTATGTCAATACAAGCCGTACAAAGAAGGACGGCGTGGCTGACGAGAAGACCGCAGAGCGCAAACTCAAATGGGATGAGGAGAACCGTCTCCTTGCTTCTGATGATAACGGCTTTGTGACCAACTATTGGTATGATGCTGACGGTGAGCGCACAGTGAAGACTTCTGGCGAAAGTGACCAGGTGTATGTAAACTCCGAGTTTGCTGGAGGTCGCACGAACACCGCCAAGTTCTCACTCTATGTATCTCCTTACCTCGTTGCCAACCAAGGCGGACGCTATACCAAGCACATCTATATCGGTAGTCAGCGTGTAGTCAGCAAGATTGGAGACTTCGACTCTTACGGATCAGATCCACGCCGCATCCAGTATGCAGGTAGTGAGACTGATGGACTTTCTGTTGACTATAAGCAAAAATATGTCCAGCAGTTGCAGGTTATCAAGGATAATTATGCAACCTTTGCAGTGCCGTACAATGGCGAGGACAACAACGACTATGTCGATGGCAAGGGCTTCTGTTGCAATGACGGCAGCTTGGAGGCTGCGCAGGCACGTGTTATGGCAAGAGCAATGAAAAACAATTTCCAAGAGGGCGACTCATACGAGAAAATGCAGTTCTACTACCACCCTGACCATTTGGGTAGCAGTAGTTACGTCACCAACCTTGAAGGCGAGGTGGTGCAGCATATTGAGTATGTACCTTTCGGTGAAGTGTTCGTTGAGGAGCGCAACAACATCTGGAATACACCTTATCTTTTCAACGCGAAGGAATTCGATGAGGAGACAGGATTGTATTACTATGGAGCGAGGTACTATGATCCGAGGTTGAGTCTTTGGCTTTCTATAGATCCCAAAGAGGAAAAATATTCCAATGTGTCAACGTATTGTTATGTTATTTCTAATCCGCTGAAATATACAGATCCTACAGGTATGGAAATTGATATGACAAAAGTTCGTTTGGCTGATGAACAACTTAAATTGTCAACAACTCAGTCTGTAATAAAAGATTTGGCTTCTCAAACGGGATTACAACTCAGTTTGGACAAGGATAACAAGTTGCAATATGCTAAAAATGATGAAGGAAAACCTATTGTTAATAAGATTACCAACAAAAAAGGAAAAGAAATAGATGCAGGAAGTAAAACTGCAAGGAATTTCTTGATAAAAATGATTGATAACAAAACCGAGATAGAAGTATCCTATCATGCTAAACGTACTGTTACATCTGGAACTCAAATAGGTCTCAGTTTTGAGCAAATCAGTAACATGGTTAAAGATGCTGTTGGTGTAGATGGCAATACGCTTGGTTTTGGTATGACCTTCTTACATGAACTTCATCATACAACAATAGGTGGAGACTATCATGATTCTACAGAACTTTTTGGAACTGGACCAGTTGTTGATAACATGAATATAATCCGCAATGAACTCAACAAACAAGGGTTTAATTATGGAGAAAGGTTAAATTATAAAGCGATCCATACAAATGAAGGTAATATTATTCCTTTTAATGAATCGGCTTTAACTTCGTTGAAGTACAATAGTTCCATGGGGAAAAAGGCTCATTATATTAAAACAAAATGAGAATCATTATGAGAATATTCTTTTTGATGTGCATTTTGGGGGCTTCTTTGACGATAGCAGCTCAGAATATCATTTATGGTAATAAAAATGAGCAGAGAGCTATAAATATGGCATTTGATATTCTGCAAGTTTATTACCATTCAAAAGAACTGTGTGTTTCAGATTCGATTTATGATCTTGATTGGGATATTTTTTCAGATATGGTTGATACTCAGACCAAACAAATTCTCTGGTCTTATCGAATAGAGAAAAAATTTATTTGGAACGCTCCAACATATTCTGAAGCTTTATTATCTATATTCGGTCCTGAAACTTGTGATTCTTGTATGTATATAGCAAATTTTTCGGAGCCATATAAAGGAATGATAAGATGCGACATCCTACCAAAAGATAAAATGGTTGGCATTTATGGATCGCCTGTTATTTCGGCTTTTCTATTTAAATACAATAATAGAGGAGAAATTTATCAGAGCTATAAAGCTGAAGTCAATATAGACTAATTAAAATTCTTTCAAAAAGGGATTGTGTGAAATGGCACAGTCCCTTTTTATAAGATATTATACAAAGGTCTTTGTATGCCCAATTGTATGATTGCAACCCTCTCCATCTTCATCGCATTCCCATAAAGGTCTTTATTCCATAAAAGTTGTTATAAATGCTGCGAAAATTCTTGATTGTGACATTCCAACCGTAACTTTGCCAGTTCAAACAAATTAAATCATATCAAAATGTAGTAGAATTATAAAAAATCAGCAACAAAATGGAACACAAGAAACAGACCGGGCATGTCTGCCGATGGATGGTTTTTGGCATAACGATTGTCACCATCGTCGTAGGATGTACCATAGTAATCGGCCTATTTGAATGGCGCGACAGAAGCAGGATGGAGAGCAGGAACGCAGAGACACACCTTTGGCGTAAAAACGTGTATGACTTGAATATGCGTGTCGCCAAGTTATCTCTGCTTGGTGAGACATGGAAAAAATGTTAGACATATTATTGTGCGTTTTCTGATTATGCTGCAAATCAACGCAATAAATTCAATAGCCAATCGTTCTTTAGCTATAACATAAAAATAGAAGCAATATGAAAGTATCAACAAAACAAGGTTTTAAACCACCTTAAAATTCAGCATGGGTTATCAGAGGATACTTCCCTTATATCTTTGAAACATTTTCCATATAAAATCCAAGCAATACGGCATACAGCGTCTTGTTCGTGTCTCCGACACGGAGGGCAATGTAACGACTTCCACTTACGATATGGGCGACCGCCGTACTGAGGTGAACCATCCTGCAAGCGGCATTACCAGTTTCACTTATGATGCTCTCGGCAATGTGCTGACCAAGCAGACTGCCAACCTTGCCAAGGAAGGAAAGTTCATCACCTACGATTACGACTATCAGCGTCTGACAGGTATCAACTATCCAGACCATCCGGAGAACAACGTGAAGTATTATTATGGTGGTCGCAATGCCTCTCAGAACCGTATCGGTCGCTTGATGCTCCGTGAGGACGGAACGGGTGCCATCGAATACTTCTATGGCAAGATGGGTGAAGTAACAAAGACCCGCCGCACGATGATTGTGCCTAATCAGGCGATAGCAACCTACGTGACGCAATGGACTTATGACAGCCACAACCGTCTGTTGGAGATGATTTATCCTGATGAGGAGAAGATTACTTACTCTTACAACCTCGGAGGTCAGCTTGAAAAGGTTCATGGCTACAAGTCATACGGCTACGATTATGTAAGCAAGATTGGCTATGACAAGTTCGAGCAGCGCACATACTTGAAGTATTGCAACGGTGCTGAGACTCTCTACACCTACGACCCACAGCGTCGCAGATTGCAGAACCTCACGGTAAACAGTGGTGGCAACACCATTATGGATAACGCTTATACATACGATGCGGTGAGCAATGTGCTCAGCGTGGTTAATGGTGCGTCAGTTCCACAAAGTGGAAAGGCTGGTGGACAGATGGCGCATACCTATACATACGATGCTCTTTATCGCCTTGTCAGTGCAACTGGTACTTATACTGGTGCGGACAACAAGACCGCAAGTTATACCCTTGCAATGGGTTACGACAATATGCACCGTATTACTTCGAAGCGTCAAATCCTTACACAGAACAATGTGCAGTTCAACGGTACATTGAATGCAGGTTATGATTTGTCATACACCTATGGAACAGAGACAGGCAAGAAGTTCCAACTCGCCAATGTGAAGGATGTGAACTACCGCACGGAGGAGACACCTTCTGAAAGCGAGAATGTGAACAACAATCATGCCTACGAGTATGACGCAAACGGTAATCTCGTTTATGTCAACACAAGCCGTACAAAGAAGGACGGCATGGCTGACGAGAAGACCGCAGAGCGCAAACTCAAGTGGGACGAAGAGAACCGTCTCCTTGCTTCTGATGACAATGGCTTCGTGACCAACTACTGGTATGATGCAGACGGTGAGCGTACGGTGAAGACATCAGGTGAGAGTGACCAGGTTTATGTGAACTCAGAGTTTGCAGGAGGTCGCACGAATACCGCCAAGTTCTCATTGTATGTATCTCCTTACCTCGTTGCCAACCAAGGCGGACGTTACACCAAGCATATCTATATCGGTAGTCAGCGTGTCGTTTCCAAGATTGGTGACTTTGATTCTTACGGATCAGACCCACGCCGCATCCAATATGCAGGTAGCGAGACTGATGGACTTTCTGTTGACTATAAGCAAAAATATGTCCAGCAGTTGCAGGTTATCAAGGATAATTATGCAACCTTTGCAGTGCCGTACAATGGCGAGGACAACAACGATTATGTCGATGGCAAGGGCTTCTGCTGCAATGACGGCAGCTTGGAGGCTGCGCAGGCACGAGCTATGGCACGAGCAGCGAAGAACAACTTCCAAGAAGGCGACGCATACGAGAAGATGCAGTTCTACTACCACCCTGACCATTTGGGTAGCAGTAGTTACATCACCAACCTTGACGGCGAGGTGGTGCAGCACATAGAGTATGTGCCTTTCGGCGAGGTATTCGTAGAGGAACGCAACAACATCTGGAATACACCTTATCTTTTCAATGCGAAGGAATTCGATGAGGAAACAGGATTGTATTACTATGGAGCAAGATACTATGACCCAAAGATATGTTTGTGGGTATCTACGGATTTAAAGCAAGAATATTTTCCTAATAATTCGTCTTATGCTTATTGTTGCAATAATCCTATAATACTAATTGATCCTGAAGGAAATAGCCCTACAGTTATTACAGGAATTATAGGCGCAGGCATTGGAGGAATAATTGGAGGTGGTTTTGAAGTTGCATCTCAATTACTGAAAAATGGCAAAGTTTCTAATTGGAAAGCTGTAGGAGGTTCTGCTTTACAAGGAGCCATTACAGGTGGAGTGGCAGGCTTGACGGGTGGAGCAAGTTTGGTTACTACTGCAGCAGCCACAGGAACTGCCAATGCTGTTGGTGGAGTTGCTAATCGTGCTATACGAGGACAACATTCTACAGCAAGAGACGTATTGACAGACGCTACAGTCGGAACTATTTTTGGAGCAGGGGGAAAAATAATTGGTGCTGGTCTAAGTTCTTTAACTTCATCAGTGTCAAAACAAGCAACATCCAAATTAACTCAATTGGCATCAAAGGTAATTGCCAATATGGGAGCAGGGAAAGGACCCGTTTATGGCACAAAAGTTCATTCCGCATTTGGTAAGATTGCAAATGGTATGAAAATAGGTAAGTATACCATTCGGACAGAAGTATCATATTTGAATGGGAATATTGTCAAGTATGGTACCAAAGGATCTGCTCGTATTGATGCTGGTTTATATAATTCAAAAGGTGAATTAGTACATGTCTTTGATTTGAAAACAGGAGGTGCAAGATTAACACCTCAACAGGTTAAGCACATTCAAACCCAAACTCAAAAACAAGTACCTGTAACGGAAATAAGAGGAAACTAATATGAAATCATCAGAATTAAATAAGATAATGAGATTGCTTAATTTCCCTGATAGATTCAAGAAAAAGGGACGATTAGCATATTATACATTGACTCATAAGACTGGAGCAATTGTATTGGTTGGATTTTATTTAGATAATTCGATTGATCCAAATTCGTTCTTTGTTAACTATTTTGCTCAATGTCTTTATGTACCATTTTGTACCTATAACTTTAGCTTAGGGGACAGAATAGGTTCTTATTGGCAAATAGACAGAATGCCAGATCTTCAAGACAAAATAAATAATTTTGATGTATTCAACGAACTGAATACATTTGAAGACTTTTTGGCAATATTGAAAAAGCATCCGTACTATGGCTCAAAAACAGGACGTGATGTGTATTTTGCTTTTACTAATTATATATTAAAAGATTATGGCAAATCAGAGTATTTCTTAGATAAAATAATCTCATTGAGAAAAAAAGATGATAACTATCTTTTCTCTCACGAAATTGAGAATGCTCGTTTGATAAAAGAATGTATTGAATGTGACGATTACAACAAAGGCATTAGTCTCATCTTACAGTGGCAAGAGCAAACAATCAAAGGAATAGGATTAAAAATAAATGAGTAAAAATGTTATTTTGTTAAAATATTTTATAAAATATCAATTCTGTTTGATTGTAGTTTCCTGATTTAGGTTGACTACTTTAGATGAATATCTTAAAGATAGAAAGAAGGGTCGCATCATTACTCCTAAACAAAGTTTGATACGACCCTTTTTACGACACACATACTTCTAATTCTTTTTATTATATCTTCTTCAGAATATAGCACTTTGACTTTTTACCATTTGGCCCATTACCAAATGAATCCAGTAAAATAACACTTTTATCCTCTCTCACCTTATAGAAAATATTGTCACCGCTCGAAGGATGCACAAGCATCAAGATGTTGCCGTCAAGCACTTGGAAAGTACCACTTAACCTTTTCTGATCGTTCTGCTTTTCTTTGAATGTCTGTATCAACAGGTAGGAAACTCTTGCCATCCTTTTTCGATTAAGTCTCACAATCTACACTTTATCAGCTTTTGGCTTTCTTGCCAATGGTTATTATTCAATAATGGCTCTTTTTCTAACGATATGCTGTTTTTACCAAGAATTTACATAAAAGTTGTTATAATATATATAAATATTCGTCTTTGATGCTTCCTGCCATTATCTTTGCCGATTAAAATGTTAGTGCAAAGCAATAATGAAGTAATAGAAACGTAAAAAGTAAACAACATGGAACGCAAAGAACAGACCGGGCATATCTGTAGATGGATGGCTTTAGGCATCATGACTGCCATCGTCATCGTAGGATGTACCATTGTAATCGGCCTATTTGAATGGCGCGACAGAAAGGAGATTGAGTGTAGAAATGCAGAACTGCATCAGTGGCGAAAGAATGTGCATGACTTAAACTTGCATATAACGGAATTGTCACTGCTTGGTGAAATGGTTGCGGATTGGGACTCAACAGATGTAAATGAGTATCATTCGCTTCGATTGGAAGTGGACAGTATGCTTGAAGGCATCACAGATATTTGTCCGAAAGAAGATTCTGATACGATCTGCCGTCTTCTTGCAGAAAAGGAACAGCTCCTTCGGGATATAAAGGATGCCATGCAGGATCTGAATGCCACTCAAGAAAAGCTGACCGCAGAAGTTCCAAGAATTGTAGAGCAGAATAAGACTGAAAGCAAAAGACTTTCAGCTATGCCACAGCAGGCAAAGCCAAAGAAGCGCGGTTTCTTCAGCAGATTGTTCGGCAAGAAAGAAAATGCAGTAACAACAGGCAACCGTTTAACCCAAACTGAAAAGATGCTCACCAACCTAAACCAAACGGTTGTTGCTAAACATCACCAGCAAAGCCGTAAGGTAGTGGAGATATTGGATAGTCTAGGAAACAGAAATGAAAGTATCAATAAGCAGTTGCAAAGAGTAATCAGCATAGCTGATGAGAATGTGGATAAAGGCATCAAAGTTCGTGAGCGACAAATCGCAGACTTGGAAGGCAATTATACCTATTATTATATAGGGATGATAGGATTGTTGATATTGGTGTTTTTCGTATTATTCCTATTGGTATGGCGATTCGCATTCAAGACACGTAAGAGCAAGGAAGAAACAAGAAAGGTGATGCTGACTGTAACGCATGAGATGCGCAGTCCTTTGTCTGCCATCAAGGATTATGCTCGCAAGATTAGCGGACTTGATGATGCTACGGATGAAAGTAAACGGTATGCCGACTTGATTGTTGACACATCGAAAGGCTTGACTGCTATGATTGACAGTTTCCTGGTTTACTCCAAATTAGCGAATGGAAAGGCGACCGTCAAGGAACGCCCTTTCCGTATAATGGACATTGCCGAGCAATTAAAGATAGAGTATGAGCCCTTTGCTGCGAAGAAACAACTGGAATTGAGCGTCAGCAATAAGGCAGATGGTGTTGTCAATGGAGACAAGGAAAAGGTGCTTACAATAGGACGCAATCTACTTTCCAATGCCATCAAATATACGGGAAAGGGTGAGATAGTATTGTCCACAACCTATAAGAATGGTGTGTTCATGCTAAAGGTTAAGGATACAGGAACAGGATTGGACGACAAGCAACAAAAACAAATCTTCAAGGAATTTGCAAGATTGGGAAATGCGGTCACCCAACCGGGATTTGGCTTGGGGCTTTCCATTGTCAAGAACCTCGTTTCACTGATGAAAGGAAAAATCGATGTGTCCAGTCACCAAGGGCTTGGAAGTATATTTACTATTAGTCTTCCTATGGCTGCAGCCGAAAAGCAGAATGTGGAACAAACTCAGTATAGAACGAAACGACAAGATTCGTTTACTGTCATTGCCATTGATGATAGCCATGTGCAACTGAGTACCATCCGTGAGGCGTTTGCATCAAACGGCATCGTATGTGACACTTGTAATAATGCCACGGATTTATTGGATATGATGCGCAAAAAATCTTATGATCTGCTGATAACGGATTTGAAGATGGCTGAAGTGAATGGTATCGAGATTCTGGAAATGATGCGTATGGTGAACGTGCGTAACTCCAAGACTATTCCTGTTGTCGTTATGACAGCAGCACCAAATGTGAGTGAGCAAGAACTGCTTGGCGCAGGATTTGTCGCTTGTCTGTTCAAGCCGATGTCTGACAAGGATTTAATAAACACTGCAAGAAAGTGTGTAAACGGTAAGACAGCAGAAAAACAAATAGACTTCTCTATGTTGCTGACCTACGGCAATGAAAAAGAGACTTTGGAGAATTTCGTAAAGGAAATGACTGACACATTGGGCAGTATCCGTAATGCAGCCAAAGAGGAGAACCGCAAGAAAATGTCCGATGCCATTCACCACGCAAGAAGCTCATGGATGATGGTACAATCTGACGAGTCTTTGAACTATCTCTTTGACCTGATTGAAGATTCTACATCATCAGACGACGTTATCAACCAAGCGGTTGAGGATGTTTTCGCACATGGTGAGGAAATCATCAAAGCCGCACAAAAGAAAATTGAGGAGGTAACAGCATGAAGAAAGTAATAATCATTGAAGACAGCCCGACATTTTGCAATATGTTGGGCAAAAAGTTGGAGGCGAAGGGATGGAAAACAATCTTATGCTACAATTACAGAGATGGTCTGCAAGCTGTGAGGGAATCCTCTGAATGGGATGTTGTCATTTCGGATATGCGCTTGGGGAATGATAACGGCATCGACCTGTTGGAATGGATGCGTAGTAACGGCTACCAGAATCCATTTATCATCATGACATCTTACGATGAAAGCATGAGTGCCGTGAGGACTATGAAGTTGGGAGCGGAAGACTATATACCGAAGAAATTGTTGCTTGATGTAGTTTATGAACGTTTGGAAGAAATCATAGACAAGCAGAAACGACTCGTAGAGTTGAATAACAAGATTGTTTACCGCAAAAGTGAGAAGTTTCGCCGTATATACAAAATGGCAGAATTGTTTGCCAAAAGCGACATGGCTGTTATGATATTGGGCGACAACGGAACTGGCAAAGAACATATAGCGGAAAAGATACATCTGCAAAGCAAAAGAGCCGACAAACCTTTTGAGGTAGTAGATTGCGGTACGCTTTCTGCGGAACTTGCCGTTTCCGCTCTCTTCGGGCATGAGAAAGGGGCATTCACAAGTGCGGACGCAGCAAGAAAAGGTTACTTTGAATTGGCTGCTGGAGGTACGCTGTTCTTGGACGAGATAGGCAACCTGCCGAAAGACGTACAGGCGATGCTGCTGCGTGTGTTGCAATCCAAGAGCTACCGACCATTGGGAGCTACAAAAGATAAAGTGGCTGATGTGCGCATTATTGCCGCCACCAACGAAAACCTGCAAGAGGCTGTTCGGGAAGGACGATTCAGAAGCGACCTGTATTATCGACTTCACGAAGCTGTTATTGAGATTCCACGGTTGCGGGATTGCAAGGAAGATATTATGCCATTAGCTAACTTCTTCCTGAAACTATATGATAGGCATACGGACAAAGAAATAAAATGTATCAGTAAGGAAGCGCAAAGGGCACTTGTAAGCCATACATGGTCAGGCAATGTGCGTGAGTTGAAATCATGTATCATGCGAGCTATGCTGTTATGCGAGAATGAGATAATAGATGTCGAGGACTTGCAGTTGTCACAATCGGCATTGACAGAAGAGGCTTTGGACTTTGATGAACAAGAACGCAAGATCAATCGAGAGCGTATCTTGTGGGCTTTGAAGCAATGCAATGGCATCAAGCGTGATGCGGCAAAAATGTTGGAAATGAGCCATACTACATTCTATGCCCGTATGAAAGAGTATGGTATTCCAACTAACAAGTTGTAACGGTATAAGAACCGTGTAAGGAAGATTGGACGAGTGTCCGGTTTTCCTTACACTATTTCTGCTTGCAATTTCCTTGTGAAAATCTTATTCTCTTGATAAAGTTGCTGATTATCAGGAAATATCATCATCCTATTGTTTAGTCTGTCTTGGAATGGCATAGGTATTGGACTAATAAATGGTGTGCGCACGAATACATCAAATTAGTACAAACCCATAAAAGAGACAGCAACATGGAATACAACATATTGATAGAGACTGATTTTTTCAACTTGCTGAATGCAGGTCATAAGAACAAAGGTGGTAACGCTTTGGAGAACTCATATCGTGAGTTTATCAAGGTTGTGGTTGATCTATGCAGCACCAACGTGAAGCAAGCGGTCTTTGCACTGTCATACGCAGAAACCGAGCTTGACTTTCATCTGTCAATGCCCCATATAAAGGATTGTTTGGGAACCGTAGGCTTGTATGTGCGCAAGGCTATTGCATTTGTCCGAAGGATGCAAGAGCATGTGTCAGCAACATATCATCTTCATGTGACCACATCCACTTCAGAAGCCTCTCCGCCAGTATCATTAGAATCAAAACCATTAGTGAAATGGACTGGCAATGCCGTTGACCTTGTAGAAATGGTATATGGCATCTGCGTTATGGGAAGCGTGAATGATGGCGATGTGAAGTTCAAGGACTTGGCGCAAGCCATGTACCAGTTCTTCGGCATCAAAGCCAAGGACTGCTATCGTTTCTATACCGACATCAGAAGACGCAAGAACCATAGCCGTACTTACTTCCTTGACAGAATGCAGGAGAAGTTGAACGACAAAATGCGAAAGGATGATGAATTGGAAAGAATGAGACGATAAAAAACGATAAATCCCATATATGTATGCAGGGGCGAGTAACTGAAAGGACAATTTCTAAAAGTTACTCGCCTTATTGTTTATTTCTGTATGAGATGCTTTAAGCTCTCGTCAGCAGCGATGCGATCCAGTTCATCCTTGACAATCTGCTTGACATCCTCCTTTATCTGATTGTAGTTGTCTTGAATAGCTTGCTTCATGCAGTCGTTGCCATCGGCATCCTTGAAGTCGTTGATGATGGGGATAGGCTGATAATGGCTTTGCTCTCGCTTTACTTTGTCGGTGTCAACGACAATCTCGGCATGGAAGATCTTCTGCTCTATGCGCTCGGTGAAGTTGTCGGAAACAGAGCCGACAAACATACCTTGGGTGAGTCCGCTAATCTTGCTTGGCGGAATGAGACTGTCCATCTGGGTATTGATGGATGTAGAGACATCCTGACGGTTGATGGAAATAGACTGGCGCTTTTGGAGCACCTTGCCGAAACGCTCGGATAAAGTCTTGGCGGTCTCGCCAACGACCTGTCCGCTGAAGATATTACCAACGGTATTGATAACCACCTTTGCCTCCTTGTCTCCATAATCACGGACCAATTGCGAGAAGTCCTGGAAGCCTAAACACACCGCCACCTTGTTGCTTCGTGCCGTGGCTATCAAGTTATCCAAGCCTTTGAAATAGATGGTCGGCAACTCGTCAATGATAACGGATGATTTGAGTTGTCCCTTCTTGTTGATGAGTTTCACGATGCGGCTGTTGTACAAGCCGAGTGCCGCACCATAAATGTTCTGACGGTCGGGATTGTTGCCGACACATAGAATCTTCGGTTCTTCGGGATTGTTGATGTCGAGTGTAAACTCGCTTGCGGACATCACCCAGTAGAGTTGTGGTGAGATCATTCGTGACAGCGGAATCTTTGCGCTGGCAATCTGACCCGCCAACTGCTCCATCGCCCCACCTTGCCAGGCATCCATGAACGGAGATAGGTAGTTCTCCAGTTCGGGATAGCTCGTCAGTATCGGAAAGACATCCTCGTATCTGCGGTTAAGCAATTCGATGGCATGGGGAAAGGTACAATACTTCCCATTCTTGTAGATTCTTAGGTACCAAATGATGGCTGCAAAGAGGATAATCGGACTCTCCACGAAGAAGTCGCCCTGCTTCTGAACCCACGTCTTGTTGAGGTTGAGCATGATGGTGTATGCACTCTCGTAAGCATCAGAAATATCACTCATGAAATCCGGGTGAATCGGATTACAACGATGACTTCTGCGAGGATCGTCAAAGTTGATGACATAGAACTGGGGCTTGACCTTATATCCATTCTGATGGTTCATCATGTGGTTGTAGGCAATCGTCGAAAGGTCGGAAAACTTGAAATGTAGGCTAAGCACCCGGCGTCGTATCATGTGAACATGAGCGATTTCCAAATGCTCGCCTCCGAACCGGACGTACACCTTCCAGCGTATCCGGCTCTCCGTTTCGATATTCAGTCTATATTGTACCATAATGGACTTTCTTATGACAACTACTGCATAATGCTATCGTTTTTCTTTTTCTTGCAATCATGAATTGCTTCCAAGGCTCTTTTCCTTTGAGACCTTTGAGTTTTCTCACATGATGCATTTCAAGTCTGTCGGTAGCCCCACATAATTCACAATTCTGTGCTTTCAGTCTATCTATAAGACTTGTAGTACTTGAATGGATTATGAAGTTTGGCATCGTTGAAATTTCACTATCCTCAGATGGTTTCAGTCTCTTAAAACCGCCATTGTAGAATTTAGCTTCGATTGTTTTTCCTTTCTTGTTTTGGTAACTTATGGTGAAAATGCCGTCTTTTTTGTACTTGCGGCATATCTTTGTTACCTTGCTACGATATTTGGCAGCGATAGTTTTATACATGCTATATTCCATAATGTGACCAAAGTTATTCATTTGCTTGGCACAGTTGACAGCAATCCCGAAATAATTGTAAAATCCTCTTATTTCAGAATTATATCTTTGGAGAATTTCAAGGTCATCATTGAAATTTAGTTCTGGTCTTGCTTTTGGCTTCCATATTTCTTTACCATTGTGTTTTTTAATTTCCACAACATCATACGCAAGCAGTTTTTTCTTGACCGTGTCCAATGGAATTTTAATTTCAATAGTTTTACTTAGTGACCTTTTCTTTCGACCAAGAGAGTCTCTCTTTGTTGCCGAGCATTTCCGATTTCGGATTTCAAACCCAAGGAATTTAGCAGGTGTTTCCGAATGGGTGATTAGGGTCTTTTCTTCGGACAATTCCAACTTCAGCTTGGTTTCAAGAAATTTCTTGATGTCTGCCTTTATATTGGTTGCATCCTCTTTGCTGCCTATTACGCCACATAGAAAATCATCTGCATATCTGACATATTTCAGTCTTTTGTAATTTTCATCCATATCATTTCTGCTTGAAGTCTTTAGCATAAGACCGTCATACGCTTTGACAAGGCGGAGAGCCTCGTCTCGTTCCTCTGCTGTTTGAGCTTTTTTAAGAGCATTTTTTGCACGTCCTTTCTTACGTTGGTAGTGTCTGTACTGTTTGTTGACCTCTTTCCGTTTCCCTTTGTCAAATCTCACAATGTATTCCTCCATGTATTTATCAAGTTGGTCGAGATATATGTTAGCGAGGATAGGGCTAATAATTCCACCTTGTGGCGTACCGCCATAGGATTTGAAATATTGCCAATCTTCAATATATCCTGCATTTAGGAATTTGCGGATAAGGCGGATGAAGCGACTATCTTTAATGCGCTTTTCAAGAATTTTTATCATAACATCATGGTTGATGTTGTCAAAAAATCCTTTGATGTCACCCTCAATATACCATTTGGTACCACAAAAGGCTTTTGTAATCTGTTCAAGAGCAGTGTGGCAGCTCCTTTGAGGTCTAAAGCCATGTGAGCAAGTAGAAAACTGCTCCTCATAGATTGCCTCTAAAACCATTCTTACAACTTCCTGCAACAGTTTGTCTTCTATTGCAGGTATGCCAAGCGGACGCATCTTCCCATTTTTCTTGGGAATATACGTTCTTCTTGATGGCTTAGGCTGATAACTTTCATCTTTCAATGATGCTATCAACTTGTCAATGCGCTCAAGGCTCATTCCATCAATGGTCTTTCCATCTGTACCAGCTGTCATATTTCCTTGTTTGGGTGCTATGCGCTGGTAGGCAACTGCATACATGTCCTTGTTGTAGAGGATGCGGTACAGACGCTCGTACTTGTAATTCAAGTCCTTGCTATGTTTGCATAGACTGTTTAATACGTTTGTTGAATTTCTCATAAAGTCTCACACTTTAACTCATTAATTGTATTAAAATCTCAACTGTCTCCCTTCGCCATGTACGAGGCTTTCCCTCGCTCGGACTACTACGGAGACTCCGTTGCCTTGCTGCCAAAGTTTATTGACAGTTTAGGCAATCCCAGTTTATAGTGTTTTAACTGTTGGCGTGACAAGTTGTCGGGTATGACTTCCACCTTTTGCTGTATATTACAGTTGCGCTGTATCAAGTTCTTGCTTTCCTTACTCTACGACTGCAAGGAGAGTGATACAGTATGACGATTAGAAACTATCTATACAACAGTAGTTTCCATAGTTACCTTACGTCACAGTTTCCTATATGAACCGCTTAGATTATCATTCAACCAATTCGGGCTTTACCCTCATACTTGTCTTATCATCCCTATTCAGTCGCAGTTTGGTAACTAACTGACTTATAGATGTAACCGACATGCTACACTCCCTGCCGTCTTTCGTTGGACAGATAAGTCGGTGATGATAGGTCGTTTTCAAAGAACACTTGCCTAATCCTTGCCAAAGGGACGATTAAAACATTACCTTGACTGGCGCACCATAGATATACATTGAATACCCCTTCTCTATCTGCTGTTTGATGTAGTTGTTCACTACAGCAAAGGACTTACCACTACCCGGTGTACCTAACACGATGGTCGCTCGGAACGGATTGACCACGTTTATCCATCCTCTCTGCCATTTCTTCTTGTAATAGAATCGTGTTGGCAGATTGACGGAATACTCGTTCTCCATGAGTTTGGTCTCCTGCATGAAACTCTCGTTCTCGTTGTTGAACACATCTTCCATAAGATTATGCTTCAAGAGTCTGCTCATCCAGAGTCCGCCCATCAACAGGCAGATATAACCCGCTGTCATTGTAAAGATGTACAGCGTGGCATTGCCCAAATGAGATATAGGCAGAAGCAATAACCACCAGTTGAGGAAGAACAGGCAGAAGCCAACAGCAAGAACCGTCCAAATCCTGTTCCAACTCATCTTTTCCGCTTTCACGCCCTTGGTTCCCAGACATGAGAGTGCCAGGAGCAGAAGCGAAAACAGCTTGGTATAGAGAATGGAATGGAATAAACCGCCTGTACGGTTGAAGTTGATCAGGATTCTGTCAACAACCCCGATTGTCACTCCCCACATGTGCATTGCCTCGTAGCAATACCAATATACATTCATAATTGCGAGTATTATACTCACGGCACGGAGAAAATCCATAATTTTCCCCAGTGCTCTCAAATCGTCTTCTTGTGCCATTGTTTTTCAGTTTTGAAGTTATACAAATTGTTTTTTGATTGAAGGTAGGCTTTCTCCATTGTATAAGAAAGCCAACCTTGATAACACGATTAAAGACTTCGCCCTTTTCGTTTCTTCTTCTTTCTGCGTAGCTCTCTGTCAAACGCAGCCTCCTGTGCCTCATTTGATGAACCTCCTCCAGACATAAGTCCAAGACCGCTGCCGTACTCGTCGAACAAATCAGAGCTTTGAAGTTCCTTCTCCAAGACAACGCCATCTTCCTTCGGGATGGTAAGCGGTATTGGCTGCTCATTCTCGTAAGGTAAGGAGAAGTGCTCCTGCATGGCATTGGCAGAAAGATTCGTTCCAAGCCTTGAACCATTGAACACGCTTTGGGTGCGGTGGTCAATGAATGTTGCTCCGTAGATACGGCCGTCAGCTG
>JAJXAL010000196.1:0-3340 GCA_021628325.1 Segatella copri
GAAAAACTCATAAATAGTTCATTTTTAGCTATTCGGCTGATTTTAGCGTAATTTTGAAAGAAAAAAACTTCATCGCAGATATTTGTCATAAACATAGAGCATCTGTTTCAAATGATAGAATTATATCTGAAAATCATAACCACTTATTATTTTACTGTAAAAAAGTTGCAACTCTTTTCTCAAAGCATAAACTGATAGGAGAAGACCCAGTATTAGAAGGGTTTAATTTAGAAGATGAAAGAGGAAAATATAAACTAACACCAGTTGATGGACCTGGAGGAGCAAAAAAGGGAAACCCGCATTATGAGTTTTTAGGAGTTACAGGATATTGGCGTTACTCAAAAGAAACTATGCAAGCAAAATATGACCAAGGTTTAATTGTTAGAACAACTAATGGTTTACAACAAAAATATTATTTAGAGCAAGCCAAACTCTCTAGAAGAACTGTAACAACATGGTGGGATGATAATTTTTTAACTTCTTCAGCAACTAAGCAATTAATTGATTTAATGGGAACCAAAACATTTGATAATCCCAAAAATGTCAATTTGTTGCTGCGTTGTTTAAAAATGATAACCAAATTTGATAAAGATTCTCTCATCCTCGACTTCTTCAGCGGCTCCGCCACCACAGCCCATGCCGTCATGCAGCTCAACTCCGAAGATGGCGGCAACCGCAAGTTCATCATGGTGCAGCTCCCAGAAAAGACCGAAGAGAAGAGCGAAGCTTTCAAGGCAGGCTATAAGAACATCTGTGAAATTGGTAAGGAAAGAATAAGAAGAGCCGGCAAGAAAATCAAGGAGGAATCTCCTTTAACCACCCAAGACCTCGATACAGGCTTCCGTGTGTTGAAACTCGATTCCACCAACATGCAGGACATTTACTATTCTCCAAAGGATATTTCGCAAGCCGACCTCTTCTCGCAGGTTGATAATGTAAAGCCGGATAGAACGGGCGAAGACCTGCTCTTTCAGGTAATGCTTGAACTCGGTGCAACCCTGGATTCGAAGATAGAAACGACAACGGTAGCTGGCAAGACCATCTATAACGTTGCCGAAGGATACCTTGTGGCTTGCTTCGACCCGGATGTAACCGACGATGTGGTGAAGGCCATCGCTCAGATGCAGCCAGCCTATGCCGTGCTCCGTGACACCAGCATGAAGGACGATTCCACCGCCACCAACTTCGAGCAGATCTTTAAAACATATTCTCCTGACACAGTCACCAAAATCCTTTAAGGGATTTTGAAAGGTAAAAGGGTAAAAAGGTAAAAAAGTAAAAAGAGCTTTACTGATTACGATTATGAAACTGAAGTTTAAGATACAACAATATCAGACCGATGCCGTGGAGAGCGTCATCAACGTCTTCAGGGGGCAGCCCAACCAAGCCAACCTGGAATACAGGATGGATAAGGGAAAACTGTATGTGGTTGACAGCAAGAAGCATGACATCAAATTCGTTCAAGCCAATGTTTTTGCTGATAGCGATGATGCGGGCAATAGCCTGGGCTATAAGAACAACCGCCTTGCCATGGATAAGGTGGCTCTCTTTGACAACATCCGACAGATTCAGACCGAGAACAACATCCATCAGGATGAAGAACTCTGTCAGAAGCTCGGTGCCTGCCAGCTCGACGTGGAGATGGAAACCGGTACGGGAAAGACATACGTCTATATCAAGACGATGTTCGAACTGAACAAGCAGTATGGCTGGACCAAGTTTATCGTGGTGGTTCCAAGCATCGCTATCAGAGAGGGTGTGAAGAAGAGCTTCGACATCACGGTAGATCACTTCATGGAGCAATACGGCAAGAAGGCTCGCTACTTCATCTACGACAGCAGCAGCCTCAACGACATCGACACCTTCTCGCAGAGCAACGACATCAGCGTGATGATTATCAATACCCAAGCCTTCAACACCATGAAGGAGGGAGCCAAGAACAAGGCGGCACGCATCATCAACTCAGAACGCGATGAGTTCGGTTCCCGAAAGCCTATCGCCGTTCTTGCAGCCAACAACCCAATCATCATTCTGGATGAACCGCAGAAGATGGGAGGTGCCGCTACACAGACGGCACTCAAAGCCTTCAATCCGCTCTTCACCCTGAACTACTCCGCCACCCACAAGGAACACCACAACACGGTGTATGTACTCGATGCTCTCGATGCCTACAACCACAAACTGGTGAAGAAGATAGAGGTAGTAGGTTTCGAACTGAAGAACCTGAAAGGTACCGACAGCTATATCTATTTTGCAGAGCTGCTGCTTTCGAAAGACAAGGCTCCACAGGTAAGACTGGAGATAGAACAGCAGAGCACTACGGGAGCCATCAAGCGAATCTATAAGAAGTTGGGAGAAGGCGATGACCTCTATAGTGCCTCCGGAAATATGCAGCAATATAAGGGATTCATGATTACCGACATTGTGGTGGATGCCCGTCAGCCAAGCCGAAGTCAGGTGAAGTTCAGCAACGGCGAAAGTCTGATGCTGAAGGAGGTAATCGGCAACGTAACTGCCGACCACAAGGCTCGCATCCAGATAAGGGAAACCATCAAGGCGCACTTCCGCAAAGAGAGTGCGCTCTTCCATCGTGGCATCAAGTGCCTCTCCCTTTTCTTCATCGACGAGGTTGCCAAGTATCGCCAGTATGATGAAGACGGCAATGCGCTGCTGGGACGCTATGGAGAAATCTTCGAACAGGAATACCAGGCAGAACTACTGGAGAATCAGAATATGTATGACCCGGAGTATATGCAGTATCTCAGCTGCATCCCTGTCAACAAGACCCATGAGGGCTATTTCTCCATCGACCCCAAGACCAAGCGCATCAAGGACAGCGATGAGAAGAAGGGTGCTGGAAGCGATGACGTATCGGCTTACGACCTGATCATGAAAGATAAGGAACGATTGCTGAGTCTCGACCCAACTTATTCACCTGTTCGCTTCATCTTCTCCCACTCAGCCTTGAGAGAAGGTTGGGACAATCCGAACATCTTCCAGATCTGTTCGCTCAGACAGGCAAACAGCATCTCGCAGAAGCGTCAGGAAGTGGGACGAGGTCTGCGACTCTGCGTTGACAACAAGGGAGTACGACAGGATGCCGATACCCTGCAGGGACAGGTGCAGCAAATAAACCGCCTTACCGTGATTGCCTCAGAGGGCTATGCTGATTTCGTAAATGACCTGCAGAAGAATATTTCGGAAGATCTCTACGATCGTCCGAAGGTTGCCGACATCGACTACTTCGATGGAAAAACTTTCACGATTGAGGATGGCAGCAAGCACAGTATCACGACGTCAGAAGCCAAGAAGATATATTTCTATCTGGTAAAGAACGGTT
>JAJXAL010000051.1:0-28165 GCA_021628325.1 Segatella copri
TTTGCCCTTTTTCTACCTGTCATTTCTTCTATTTTTGTCAAAAATACCTACCTTTAGAGCATGATTTAGAGTCCGAGGAGGGGCATTTTTTACCCTTAGAAGAGGGGGTAAAACATCTTCCTACCCCCCATATTTGCATTTTATCTTCTAAAACGCAAAAAAAACTGCGGATTTTCGCATCATTTCCGTTACTATTTTCTGTAGTAAGGATATTATACATACATATATATAAACACTCCCTTTAATCGTTGTAGGAAATGATATAACGACATTTTAGTATCTTGTTTTTTTTCTTTACAAAACAACAAAAAAGCCCTATAAAAGAACGCAAACTCACATCCACGTTATTTGGTATATTTGGGGCTCTTATCTCCAAATTTTGCAAGAAATCAGAGTAAATTGAGCCCCAAATATACCTTTCCTCATCGTTTTCAGTACCTATTTATATTATATATGGTACTTATTCTGGTAGTGGCGCTTGGATTTAACAGGGGCTCCATGGAAGGAACCGCTGCCCATACCGCTGCCACGAAAACTCTCATGGAAGCCTGAACCACCGCTGTATTCGCCCCAGCGAGCTCTGATTCTATCTACATAATTAACCGTCTCCGTGCCTCGCATATAACCATATTTCACTACCGGGTCTGTGTAATAAGCCGGTTGAGAAAGGCGCAGAATATAATCGCGAATTACGCCCCAATTGTGCGGATTCTGACCATGTTTGCGAGCCAGCGACATCGCATCTCTGATGTGGAAATAGCCACCATTATAAGAAGCCAGGGCGAAAAGCATGCGCTGGAAAGGGTCGCCTACGTCAGAGAAATGCCCCTGCAGTTCCGCCATATATCTGGCTGCCGCAGCCACATTCGCCTCAGGTTCATGAATCATGCTCATCGGCAAACCCAGATGGGCAGCCGTTCCTGGCATAATCTGCATCAGTCCGCAAGCTCCAGCCCATGACTTCGCATTCGGGTCGAAACAGCTCTCCTGATAACATTGGGCAGCCATCAGACGCCAGTCCATGCGAGCCGTTCCGCTATAGCGCTGGAAGAGGTGGTCGTAGCGGGAAATAACACCCTTGGAACGGTTCAGGAATGGTGAATAAACGTGGCGGCGCACGCTGGCAGAAGAAAGCAGCCACGATTCTTCCTGCTTGACCTGAGCAATCAGCTTAGGCTTAAACCAGCCGTTCAGGGTGTCGGCAAGACTCTTGTTACCGCTCTGCACAGCCCATTGGGTTCGGGTGCTGTCGGGCGTAACACCACAGAACAGCAGGTTGCCTCTGGTCTGTTTTCGGGGTAGGGGCACGGCAATCACATCACCTTCTCCCTTCTCCAGTTTGCGCACCATTTCAGCCGTATCCTTACATTCTTCTACGCGTAACGACACGCCAATCTGCTGGGCAAACTTCTCGCAGAGCAGATATTGCAGTCCCATTCCGTGACTGTGGTAATCATAATAGGTAGTAGGGCCGTTAACGGTAAGCATGATGAGCTCACCATTGGCCTGAATATCTTCGAGCGAAAGCCCCTTGCTGGTTGAAGCAGGTTTCTTTTCATCGCCATCAGCCCCATCAGAATTGTCAGCATACTCCATTTCGCCTACGGGAGTTCCCCATGGCGTAAGCTCCTGCTGCGGTTTCTTGTCGGCACAGGCAGCGAGCAAAAATAGTGCATATAATGCGTATAAATATCCTTTATTCTTCATTTCAGCTGCAAAAGTACGAAATATTTTGCACATAAGTGAGAAATTATTTGTTTATTCTAATAAAAATATGTACTTTTGCAATGTTTTTCATACAAAATATAGAAATATGTTACGAATAGCAGTACAAAGTAAGGGTCGTCTTTTCGACGACACCATGAATCTTTTATCAGAGGCTGACATCAAAGTAAGCGCCTCTAAACGCACCCTCCTGGTGCAGTCAAGCAACTTTCCTCTCGAGGTTCTCTACCTTCGTGATGATGATATTCCTCAGAGCGTAGCCTCTGGTGTGGCAGATATCGGTATCGTGGGCGAGAACGAGTTTGTAGAGCGTGGAGAGAATGCGCAGATTATCGACCGTCTGGGTTTCAGCAAGTGCCGCCTGAGCCTCGCTATTCCTAAGAAGATTGATTATCCGGGATTGCAATGGTTCAACGGCAAGAAGATTGCTACTTCTTACCCTAACATCCTGCGCAAGTTTATGAAGAAGAATAATATCAATGCCGACATCCATGTCATTACGGGTTCTGTAGAAATCAGTCCGGGCATCGGTTTGGCTGACGGTATTTTCGATATTGTAAGTTCTGGTTCTACTCTGGTCAGCAACAATCTTGCTGAGGTTGAGGTGGTGATGAAGAGCGAGGCTCTGCTCATCGGCAACTGGAACATGGACGAGGAGAAGCATGAGATTCTGAACGAGATGCTGTTCCGCTTCGAGGCTGTACGTTCTGCACAGGACAAGAAGTACGTGATGATGAATGCTCCTAAGGCAAAGGTTCAGGAGATTACAGAAGTATTGCCAGGCATCAAGAGTCCTACGATTATTCCATTGGCTGATGAGGAATGGTGCTCTATCCACACCGTGCTCGATGAGAAGCGTTTCTGGGAAATCATAGGCAAGTTGAAGGAACTTGGTGCACAGGGCATCCTGGTAACACCAATCGAAAAGATGATATTATAATAATGTGTAGTGTTTAATGTGTAATGTTTATTTAGAGACATTATGCGTTAAAAACTAAACATTAAACATGAATAATTAAATATTAATAATAGGAATGAAGGTAATAAAGTATCCTGCAAAGGAGGAATGGAGCGAGATTGTAAAACGCCCACACCTGGATGTTTCGCAGCTGAATGCGACCGTACAAGGTGTACTCGACGATGTGAAAAACCATGGCGACGAAGCCGTGAAGCGTTACGAGGAGAAGTTTGATCATGCCCATCTCGATTCTTTGGCTGTGACTGAAGCTGAAATCGAAGAGGCTGAGAAAATGGTTTCTCAAGAACTGAAAGACGCTTTGCACCTCGCCCATCATAACATTGCCGCATTCCATCATAGCCAGAAGTTTGATGGTGTAAAGGTTGAAACTTGCCCTGGTGTAACCTGCTGGCAGAAGAGTGTGGCTATAGAGAAGGTGGGATTGTATATCCCAGGAGGTACTGCTCCTCTCTTTAGCACCGTTCTGATGCTGGCTACTCCTGCCAAGATTGCGGGATGTAAAGAAATAGTACTGTGTACTCCTCCTAATAAAGAGGGCAAGGTGAATCCGGCTATCCTCATGGCGGCAAAGATTGCGGGCGTAAGCAAGATCTTTAAGGCGGGTGGCGTTCAGGCTATCGGAGCCATGGCTTACGGTACGGAGAGCGTGCCTAAGGTTTATAAGATTTTCGGTCCGGGCAACCAGTTTGTCATGGCTGCCAAGCAGCAGGTTTCCCTGCACGATGTGGCTATAGACATGCCTGCCGGTCCGTCTGAAGTTTGTCTTATTGCCGACGAAACAGCCAACCCTGTGTTTGCTGCTGCCGACCTGTTGTCGCAGGCTGAACATGGCTTCGATTCACAGGTTTTCTTCATTACTACATCTGAAAAGGTGTTGGATGATGTAAAGAATGAAGTTGAAGCACAACTTGAACGTTTGCCACGTAAGGAGATGGCACAGACCTCGTTAGACAATTCTAAGTTTATCCTCGTGAAGACCGAAGAGGAGGCAATCGACCTCTGTAATACTTATGCGCCGGAGCATCTGATTATCGCCACAGCCGATTACGAGCAGCTGGCAGAAAAAGTTGTGAATGCAGGTAGTGTATTCCTCGGAAACTATGCGTGCGAAAGTGCAGGCGACTATGCAAGCGGTACGAACCATACCTTGCCAACCCATGGTTATGCTTTGGCTTACAACGGAGTGAACCTGGACAGTTATAATCGCAAAATCACCTTCCAGCATCTTACAGAAGAAGGTATTCGTAACATTGGAAATGCTGTAGTGACCATGGCGGAAAATGAGCAATTGGAAGCTCATGCCAATGCGATGAGACTGAGAGTGAACAGTTTGAAACAATAGGGTGAAACGGGAAGTTGTAAAGATACTTCTTAATAGCTTTTGAAAGAAAAATGAAAGAATTGAAAGATTTGTGCCGAGAGAACATCTGGAATCTGGCACCTTACAGTTGCGCCCGTACGGAGTTTGCAGGCAGAAATGCCCGCGTCTTCCTCGACGCCAACGAAAATCCATATAATGACCCTTACAATCGCTATCCTGATCCGCTGCAGGTTGAACTGAAGAAGCAGATCAGCAAGATTAAGGGGGTGGCTGAAGAGAAAATCTTCTTGGGCAACGGTTCCGACGAGGCCATCGATTTGGTTTACCGTGTATTCTGCCGCCCGGGCAAGGATAATGTAGTAGCGATTGCGCCTACTTACGGAATGTATGAAGTTTGTGCAGACATCAACGATGTGGAGTATCGCTCTGTGCTGCTTGATGAAAATTATCAGATTTCTGCCGGAAAACTCCTGGCAGCCTGCGATGAACAGACAAAGGTTATCTGGATCTGCAGTCCGAACAATCCTACGGGCAATCACATCAACCGCGAGGCAATCGTAGAGGTGTTGCAGAAATTCCAGGGTATTGTCATCATCGACGAAGCCTACGCCGATTTCTCTTCGGAGCGCACATTCCGCAGCGTGCTCGACAGATTTCCCAACATGATTGTGCTCAACACCATGAGTAAGGCATGGGGCTGTGCAGCCCTCCGTTTGGGAATGGCTTTTGCGAGCAAGGAGATTGTTGACATATTCAATAAGGTGAAATATCCTTATAACATCAATCTGCTTACTCAGGAGCATGCGCTGGAAGTGATGAAGAATCCGCTGAAGGTTGACGAATGGGTGAAGAACATCCTGCAGGAGCGTTCTAAGGTAATGGCTGCATTCCTGGATCTGCCTATCTGCGAGAAGGTTTATCCTACTGATGCAAACTTCTTCCTGGCTAAAATGACCGACGCCAACGCCATCTATAATTATCTGGTGGCACAAGGCATTATCGTAAGAAACCGCAACAAGGTTCAGTTATGCGGTAACTGTCTGAGAATTACGATAGGAAACAAGAGCGAGAATGCTGAATTACTCGGTGCTTTGAGACAGTACTAAATTATTTTTGGAAAATTAAGTATATAATAGAAAGAGGGTGAGTCATAAATATATGATTCACCCTCTTTTTTGCATTTATCTTCTTCTGCCTCTACCATCATTTCTTCCTTGATTTCCACGACCTTGATTTCCACGACCGCCGCGATTGTTTTTATCTCCGCTATTGTAGCGGTTCTTGCGGTTATGGTTGTCGTTGTCGAAATTAGGGTTGAAACTCTTTTTCTTCTTGTCCTTGAAGAAGCCGGCACCCTGGTCTTTCTGATTTCTCAGCTCGGCTCTAGCCGCTGCTACGGCATCACGGATGTTGGCATTCGAAGGCTTACCTGATTTTAGAGATTTTCCGTTATTCAGGTATTTCTCCTCATCATAGCAACCCACATTGCCATATCCCTTTGGGGCAAAGCGGTCAGAAGCATTTCTGCCAGCTCCACGCTTGCCTTTAGCACCTTTTCCTACACCCGGATTATCGTAGGTAGAACCAATCGCCTTGTCGTCATAATGCGTCTTCTTACCCTTGAAACTTCCACC
The DNA here is from genome assembly GCA_021628325.1 of Segatella copri. Lineage (GTDB taxonomy): Bacteria > Bacteroidota > Bacteroidia > Bacteroidales > Bacteroidaceae > Prevotella > Prevotella copri_R. Next base: position 5,660 of record JAJXAL010000051.1, read on the forward strand.
CATGCTCTTCCTGTCGTAGAGTTTGTCGATGAGGTCGGCTCTGCCTATCCGGCGAAGTTCGCTCTCGATGGCGCGGCGCTCTTCAGGCTTGTACCAGAAGAAGAACATGCGCTGGGCAAGCTTCTCTTTCTGCGTCTTGGCGCTGAATACCGGCTCCAGGGTGTAAGGATCGTAACCCGTGTACCAGGTCTCGGTAGAAATGGTCATAGGAGTAGGGGTGAAATCCTGCACCTGTTCCAGGTGGAAATCCAGTCCCTTCGTAATGACGGCAAGTTCGGCCATGTCTTCTTCATGACAGCCCGGATGCGAACTGATGAAGTAAGGAATGATCTGCTGGTTCAGACCTTCTTCCTTGTTGATCTTGTCGAAGATGCGCTTGAACTCGTAGAAGAGGTCGAACGATGGCTTGCGCATGAACTTCAAGACCTCAGGACTCGTATGTTCAGGAGCCACCTTTAATCGGCCGCTCACGTGCTTGGTAATCAGTTCGCGCGTGTATTCTCTAGCCGCCTGATTCACCTTTTCGTCCTTGCTCTTATGCAGCAGAAGGTCGTAACGCACACCACTACCAATGAAGCTCTTCTTGATTCCCGGCAAAGCATCTACAGCATGATAAATCTCCAGAAGCTTGCTGTGGTCGGTATTGAGATTCGGACAAATCTGAGGGTTTACACACGACGGGCGCTTGCACACTTCGCAGGCTTTCTGATTCTTGCCGTGCATTCCGTACATGTTGGCAGAAGGACCTCCCAAATCGCTCAGATAGCCCTTGAAGTCAGGCATTTGGATGATTTTCTTCACCTCCTTCAGAATGCTCTCCTTGCTGCGGCAAACCACGAATTTGCCCTGATGGGCAGAGATGGTGCAGAAAGAACAGCCGCCGAAACAGCCACGATGAAGGTTCACGGAGAACTTGATCATCTCGTAGGCAGGAATGGTCTTGCCCTTGTATTTAGGATGAGGCAAACGCGTATAAGGCAGGTCGAAAGCCGCATCCAGTTCCTCGGTTGTCATCAGCGGGAAAGGCGGATTTACCACCACGTATTTGCCGTCAACTTCCTGAATCATGCGTTGCGCATGCATCTTGTTGGCTTCTTCCTCCAGATGGCGCACGTTCTCAGCCTGTCCCTTCTTGTTGTGGAGACATTCTTCGTGGCTGTGGAGGATGATGTCATCGTCCTTGAAACCGCCCGGAATCTCATTCTCCTTGCAGTAGAAAACCACCTGCGGCATTTCGTGGATCTGGCTAAGCGTCTTGCCTTCTGCAAAGGCATTGGCAAGTTCTACGATAGAACGTTCGCCCATTCCGTAGAGAATGAGGTCGGCGCCCGAATCGCAGAGAATGCACTTGCGGAGCTCGTCTTTCCAATAGTCGTAGTGGCTGATGCGGCGCAACGAAGCCTCAATACCGCCTAGTGCTACAGGTACGTCGGGAAAGAGTTTCTTCAGTATCTGCGTATAGACGATAGATGGATAGTCGGGGCGCATGTCGTGGCGGGAGTCGGGACTGAAAGCGTCCTCGCTACGCATGCGGCGGTTTGCCGTGTAGCGGTTCACCATCGAGTCCATGGCACCCGGAGAAACACCAAAGAAGAGGCGAGGGCGACCGAGTTTCTTGAAATCTCGGAAATCGCCGTGCCAGTCGGGCTGGGGAACGATGGCTACACGATAGCCGTTAGCCTCCAGCATTCGTCCGAGGATGGCAGGGCCGAAGGATGGGTGGTCAACGTAAGCATCTCCTGAAAAGAGGATGACGTCGAGTTCGTCCCATCCGCGCAACTCGCATTCTTTCTTCGTGGTAGGTAAGAAATCTGTTAACTTATAATCCATTCAATATTTTTTAATCATTTACTGCGTCTGGTTCTGCATCTGCTGCAGCCTCAGCCTGCTTCTTGTCTTTCCAGTCTACGTAGAGCAGAACGAGGTTGTGAAGACCGAGCGCCTTCATGTTCTGATTGTAGATGACGTCGAGACAGAGATCGAGCAACTCCTTATCCTTGATGTCGCTGCTCTCGAGGAGTGAACGCACATTAAGTTTCAGTTTATCGAGCACTTCCTCGTCGATAATGCCGTTGCTGTCTACGAGGTTGCGCAGTAACTGATACTTTTCGATGGTCTCTAAATGCTGGTCGCTCACTTCGATAGAGCGAGTGCCAGACTGGTTGGCTTGAATCTTATACATAAGCTTAAAAATTTTATCTGTTTTATTTTGAATTTAATCTGTCAGAAACTTGAGAATGCCGAGCAACACGCTGATGCGGGTTCTTTCGTCGATGATGCATTCCAGCGGGAATCCCATGACGAAGCTGCGGTAAGTAGTGCTCTTGTAGGCAACCGCCGCACTCGTTCCCGTATCGTATTGCATCGCCGTGAAGGCGTAATTGCCAACCGGTTTCAATATCTCGGGATGGGTTGCCGCATAATGCTGGGCATTCAGCTCGTTATAATAGCTGAACTGCAGACCTAACCCCTTGACGTTAGGCGAAGTGTAGACAATACTGTCTCGTTCTGTTACGGTTGAATCTTCGGGATTGATGTCCCTGGTGATGGCCGTAGAACCTGTAGGCTCATAGCTGAGTTTCAGAATATCGCTCAGGAACGCCTGTTCCTCTTCAGTCTGCATGTCGCTTCCGGTGTAAGAACCGCTTATCAGGATTCTGCCGCCTTGGCTGGCGTATTGCCTGATGCTGTTCTGCAAGGCAGGCGTGAACGATTTGAAGAAGGCGTGAGTGTAGCCATCATGGCGCTCCAGTCCGTTGATGAGGTCAACAGCCTGATAGTTCTTCATCTGAACCCTGCCGCTGGCGATAACTTCGCTCGAACAGCTTGAAATATTGTATTTGCCCGAAGCCGCAATACTTGTAGCATGCGCCTGAACATAGTTGAAGTCGTTGCCTGCCACAAACTTGCCAATCATTTCGTTGCCGCTGAAACCGAGTCCGAAACTGGTTTCGTTGCCCATTCTGCTTCTGTCGAACACCTGTTGCTTGCCGCTCCATCCCGCCGTCAGTCCGTAGCTTACGCCCGGATCCTGATTGAGGTCGAATCCCTGCTTTTCCTCATCATCCACGACCTGCGGAGAGGCAAGACGATGGAAATTGTTCACGATGAGTACAGACTTGCTGGCAGCAGGATTATAGAGCACAGAGAGGGTTTCGGTGGTGAAACTTTCTCCTCCTGCATTAACCGCAGCCACCTTGAAATGGTAAAGTTTGCCCGGTTCCAGCTGCATCTGACAACGGGTGGTGTTCACGATGGTTCCGTTGTCAAAACCGCCTTGGCCTTCTGCTTTATAAATAATGTATGAAGTAGGGCGGGCAGATGGTTCCGTCTTGTCCAGCTGGGCAGTCCATGAGAGTAGGGCAACGCCCTGGTTCTGCGTAACGCTGAAGTCCTGCGGAGCCAGCGGCTGAACCACGTATCGGGTTCCATGATTGCTGTTTACGAAGCGCAGGATGGTTTTGTAGATGGAGCGTGCGATATAGAACTTTCCGAGCGGATCCTGAGCAATTCTCATGTCAGGGAAATTCTGATGCGAAAGCATTTCGAGAATAGCCGACGGAACTTCCGGCAGACGGGTTTCAGAATAGTTTCTGTCCCATAGGTAGCGTTTGCCGAATTCTCCGAACTGAGCCGTGAGATCCGTAACGAGATTATCGCGCAAAGCCCTGGCGAAATCCTTGGATGTGAATCTGGAGATTCCGCTGTTCAGTATTCCGTCGTTATAATCTGTGGTGCAGATAGCAAGGGCTCCAAAAGTAGATTTTCCGTCCTTATTGTAACCCGCATCACTATGAAGTGCCAGCGAGAGTTCTATAGGCACGTGCTTGCCATTTTTGGCAGGCATGTAAACCGAACCGCCGCCCAGCCAGTTGGTCATCAGCGAACGGGCGTTGATGTCGTCGGCATAATCATTTTCTCCTTTTCTGCCGCCATAAACCTTGTAGGGAGCGCCTGCCCATTGGGCGTAGTACCGGGCTCCTTCCAGGCAACGGGGCAATCCGCTGGTGTAACCACCACGTTCTATATTTCCCATGCCGCCGCCAAAGCGTACAGCATCGGTAGTTACGACTCCACGGCGTGAAGCCTTGTTGGTGCAGACTACGCGGTTAAACTCGTTGCAGCCCTTGTCAAAATCGAAGGTGCCCAGATAAACCCAGGTTCCTCCGCCCATGCGCTGGTTAACGGAATACTCCGTGGCTTCGCCCTTGTGATAAACGATGTATCTTGCATCGCTCACGCTCTTTGGGAGCGACTGGTAGCTAACGTAGACTGCGTATTTGCCGGCTTCCTTGAAACGGGGCTGGTAGCTTACCAGACTGGTTTTCTTGCGCTTGGTAGCCTTCGCCTGTCTCACGGTTCCCATGCGGAATGGATTTTCCCCATCCTTCAGTCTAGAGCGGTTGGCAAAACCGAGCGAATCGCAGTTTTTCCATCGCTTGCTCGCCTCCTTTTCGAAATAATAAACCGACTTTACTGCGTCATCATTATCGATGATGATTTCGTTCGTCTGCCAGTCTCTTTCACGGGGTGTGAAGACGATGGCTCCCGCATTCTGGAGCATCGGGATGAGGTAGGGCACGACGATGGTTTGGGTAAAGAGATCTTCGTTTGTGCAAAACAGGTTAGGGCGTTGCCATTTCCATACATCTCTGTCGGCATAATAATACCGTCCGTGCGAAGCCCATAGCGAAAGGTGCCTGTTCTGTAGTCCTGCCGTAACGAAATAAGGGCGGGAAACATTAAACACCCATGGGTCGCCATCATAATCTATGCCTTGCCATGCGCCGCTATTAGCCTCGTCGTAGGTAGGAAAAAACGATTTGCCGTTAGCCTGAAGCGAAGCTCCAGCGGCTAACAGCAAACTGCTTATCAAACAATATGTTATGTTTTGGTGTTTCACTTTACGAATACTCCTTCTTAAATAGATGATTTACCCGTTATCAGCTAACGTTTAATCAATATTTCCGATTGTGAACTTCTCCGGTTTCTTTCCTTTGAAATCCTTGAAGTACAACTTTATTTCACGCATGTCTTTGTCAACATCTCCTGATGGGATAATCTGCTTGGTGCATTGGATGACCTTCTTCTCATAGTCAAGACCGTAGAGATGGATAGGCAGATGCGCCTTGAGGGCGATGAAGTAGAATCCCTTTTTCCATTCCGGGTTGAGCGAGCGGGTACCTTCGGGCGTAATGCACAGTCCGAACGACTTCCGTTTATCCGCTTCAGCCGCCAGATTATCCGTCATGCTTGTATGCTTGCTTCTCCACACAGGAATGCCTCCCATCTTTCTGAAAATAGGACCTAGCGGCCAGAAGAACCATTCCTTTTTCATGAGGAAATTACATTTGATTCCCTCAGCATGGGCAAAGAGCTGGCCCAGTATCAGATCCCAGTTGCTGGTGTGTGGAGCCATGCAGATTATATACTTTTCAGGAAGCTCCTGAGTAATATCTTTCCTATAACCCAAGCGCTTATACAATATCCATTGACAAATTCCTTTTACCATATATATAAATAGGTGTATTTTCTTATTCTGATGATAATAGGATTATGCCAGGTTTGAAATCTGGTCGATGATTTCGCTTACCTGCTTGTTGAAGTCGGCTGTAAGCTTCTTATAATATTCGCCCTTATTGATTCCTGGTTCCGGGTGAGACACGCGGCTGATGTAATCGCCGTTGATCATGACGATAGCTGAAAGAATGCCATCCACATCTTCCTGTGTAGGCTTACCGTTATACAAAGATGCAGCTACTGTTTCGGCGAAAAGTTCGCTTGTAATGTAGTTGATCGTGCGCTTTAAATCTCTTTTATTAGCCATAATTCTTTTCTCCTAATTAATGAATAATTAAAAATATCGCTCAAAGATAATCATTTTCTTTGAAATAACATCATTTTTTGGGAAAAAATGTATCTATTAACGCATTTTTAGCATTTTTCTTTCCGTATCTCGCAGAAAAGAGTTATTTTTGCAGATGTTTTTGAAGTTTCAACTAATTAAAATAAAAACGAATTATGGAAAAAAGTGCATTGCAGATTGCAAGAGCTGCTTATCAGCCAAAATTGCCAAAGGCTCTCCAGGGTCCAGTAAAGGCAGTTGAAGGTGCAGCAACACAGTCAGTAGGTAATCAGGATGAAATCAAGGCGTTGTTCCCTAACACTTATGGAATGCCTGTTATTACATTCGAGGCAGGTGAGGCTAAGGAACTTCCTGCTTTCAACGTAGGTGTTATCCTCTCTGGTGGTCAGGCTCCTGGCGGTCACAACGTGATTTCTGGTCTCTTCGACGGTGTGAAGTCTCTTAACCCAGCTAACAAGCTCTATGGTTTCATCCTCGGTCCTGGTGGTCTTGTTGACCATAAGTACATGGAGATTACTTCTGAACTCATGGACGAATACCGCAATACTGGTGGTTTCGATATCATCGGTTCTGGCCGTACTAAGCTTGAGAAGGAAGACCAGTTTGAGAAGGGTATTGAGATTCTTCGTGAACTCGGCATCAAGGCACTTGTCATCATCGGTGGTGACGACTCAAATACCAACGCTTGCGTTCTCGCAGAATACTATGCTGCCAAGAAGTATGGCGTACAGGTAATCGGTTGCCCTAAGACTATCGACGGCGACTTGAAGAACGAGCAGATTGAGACTTCTTTCGGTTTCGATACAGCTTGTAAGACATACTCTGAGCTCATCGGTAACATCGAGCGCGACTGTAACTCAGCACGTAAGTACTGGCACTTCATCAAGCTGATGGGTCGTTCAGCATCTCACATCGCTCTTGAGTGCGCTCTCCAGACTCAGCCAAACATCTGCTTGATTTCTGAGGAGGTAGAGGCTAAGGAAATGTCACTCGATGATGTGGTTACTTATATTGCAACTGCTGTAGCTAACCGTGCTGCTGAGGGCAACAACTTCGGTACAGTTCTCATCCCTGAGGGCCTGATCGAGTTCATCCCAGCTATCAAGAAGCTCATCGCAGAATTGAACGAGGTTCTTACAGACCCTGCAACAGGCGAGAGCCGTGAGTTTGCAAGTGCTGAGGAGCAGATTGCATTCGTTAAGGGTGCCATCGCTAAGGACAACCTCGCAGTTTTGGAGTCTTTGCCAGCAGACGTAGCTCGCCAGCTTTGCCTCGACCGCGACCCTCACGGAAACGTACAGGTTTCTCTCATCGAGACAGAGAAGTTGCTTTCTCGCATGGTAGCTGAGAAGTTGGCTGCATGGAAGAAGGAAGGCAAGTTTGTTGGTAAGTTCTCTGCTCAGCACCACTTCTTCGGTTACGAGGGACGTTGCGCAGCTCCTTCTAACTACGATGCTGACTACTGCTACTCACTCGGTTACAACGCTTCACGCCTCATCGCTAACGGCAAGACCGGTTACATGTCAATCATCAAGAACACTACAGCTCCTGCAGCAGAGTGGATTGCAGGTGGTGTGCCAATCACTATGATGATGAACATCGAGCGTCGTAATGGTGCTAACAAGCCAGTTATCCGCAAGGCTCTCGTTGAGCTGGATGGCGCTCCATTCAAGTTCTTCGCTTCTAAGCGCGATGAGTGGGCTAAGGAAACAGCTTACGTTTATCCAGGTCCTATCCAGTACTGGGGTCCTTCTGAGGTTTGCGACCAGACCACAAAGACTCTCCAGTTGGAGCAGGCTAAGTAAAAAATAGAATAAATATTTTTTTATATGTCAACAAGACGAACGGCTTCTTCACAGAAAAAGAGTGCCATGGCGAGAAAGAAAACTCCTCGGCGTGGCGGCTCCCGTGGTAGAAGGCGTTCGTCTTCTTTTTTGCAACGCTATCCCCGTTGGGCGTGGTGGATAGGCGGAACGGCGGTTATCGTGCTCTATGTCTTTCTGTTCTATCATTTCTTTGTAGGTCCAACTGGTTTCCGCTGGCGTGCGCTTTATGGCGATGCTGAATATCCTGAAGGTTTCGAAATTCATGGAATCGACATTTCGCATTATCAGGGCAAGATAGACTGGGAACAGCTCAAGAATGCGATGATCAAGGGTTGTCCTGTGCGCTTCGTCATCATCAAGAGTACGGAAGGTTCTTCACGGCTCGATGAGAATTTCCGCGAGAACTTTAATCAGGCTCGCGATTTCGGTTTCATCCGGGGTGTTTATCATTTCTGGAGCAATAAGTCGACAGCCCGAGAACAGGCTTATTATTTCCTAGACCAGGTGCATCTTACGGATGGCGATTTGCCTCCGGTACTGGATATTGAACATAAGCCGGCAGATAAGAGTGTGGAGGATTTCCAGCGTGATGTGCTTACCTGGCTGCATATTGTAGAGGATAAGTATCATGTTAAACCTATCATCTACACCTATTATAAATTCAAGGAGCAATATCTGAGTGCGCCTGTCTTCGAAGATTATCCTTACTGGATAGCCCACTATTATGTTGACAAGGTTCAGTATAAGGGCAAATGGAAGTTCTGGCAGCATACGGATGTGGGCAAGTTGCCGGGCATTAAAGGCTACGTAGATTTCAATATTTACAACGGCAGTTATTATGAGCTCAAGCAGCTCTGCATAGGAAGCAATAATAATGAGAAGAAATTCATGGAATAAAGGTTGGACTTTTGGCAATATGCGAAAATCCAACCTTTATTCGTATGTTTTAATCTGATATTTCTGATTTCAGATTTTTCGTTCTGAATGTTTAGAATCAGAAAAGAATCTTTATGAACCTAAAACAAGGCAGGCCCAATTGTTGTCAATCTGTCTGTTTATTTCATGCATTCCCAGTTCTTCTGCTTTCTCCAGGAGTACAGGAATATCTTCTTCGTAGAAGCCGCTCAGAACCAGGGTTCCGCCGATGTTCATCACGCTACGGAAAGCGCGCATGTCGTTGAGCAGAATGTTGCGGTTGATGTTGGCTAGAACCAGGTCGAAAACGCCGCTGATGTGGTTGATTACCTGACTGTTGCCAAAGAGAACTTCCATGTTAGTTACGCCGTTGAGCACGGCATTATGCTTGGCATTTTCCACGCTCCACTCGTCAATATCGTAGCCTACCACGTCTTTAGCGCCCAGTTTGGAGCAGGTGAGGGCAAGGATTCCCGTACCCGTTCCGCAATCCAGGATACGCTTGGTTCTGATAGGCATGTGGAGTAACTGGGAAATAATCATGCGTGTGGTTTCGTGGTTTCCTGTTCCGAACGCCAGTTTCGCCTCAATACCTATTTCAATAATGTCGGGTCTGTTGCTCGTATCGGGATAGAGTTCGGGATGTTTCGCATCGTAAATCACCACCTGGTTGTCAACATAAATTGGTTCGAATCCCTGTTCTTCCCATTCCTGGTTCCAATCCTTGTCTTCTGCATCTTTCACCTCGTAGGTAATTTTCGTATCCCCGATAGGGAAATCAGCAATATAGGCATCCAGCATCTCCTTGTCGAAGAGTTCTTTCTGCACATACGCTTCCAGTCCGGTTTCTGTTTCTTCAAAAGATTCGAATCCGGCTTCGGCTGCTCCATCTGCAAGCAGATCCTGACAGGCCTGCATCAAGTCGGCAGTCGTTTCAATAGTGAATGTTGCTACTAAATATTTCATATTTAATTTGTATTAATTTCTTGTCTAAAAATGCCTTCGAATGTTCAAAAAAGCTAGATTTCTTTTAAATCTTCTGCAAAATTATAAAAAAATAGGGGAAAACCTACAATAATTTAGGGAAATTCTGTATTTTTGCATAAAGATAAGCAATATTTTTGCATCCAGATTATTATATAATCAGAAAAAGGCTCTTTCGGGAGACTTCTTCCTGATGATTTAAGATGATTCGGGAAGAGAAAAATGAAGAAAGAAAAAGAGAAAAAATAAATAGGAGAACAGAATATGAAAAGAAAGTATCTTCTTGCAGTCCTTATCGCAACTGCGATGCCATTCACCTCGATGGCACAGGACGATGACCTCTACTTCAATCCGAAGAAGGAGGCCAAGGAAAAGGCTGAGAAACGGGCTCAACTCCAGCGCCAGTATGCTGAGCAGCGGGCTCGTAGAGATAGTATTTACAGTCTGTTTTGGAGCGGAAGCAACCGTTCGGTAGATGAATACAACCGAGGCGGAAGAATCTTCAGCCATTATGAGAATGTAGGGAAAGATTCCCTGGGCAACGACATCATCCAGTTCCATGTGGGTAAGGGTGTGGCGCCTGACAGCATTTATGATGATGCTTACTTCGCCCAGAAGTATGCTGACAGGGATGAGGATTTCGTCCGCACGCGCGAGATGAGCCGTTGGGATGGCTTCTATGATCCATGGTTCTACGATTATTATGGTTACGGTCCTTACTACTGGCGCAGCCGCATGTGGGGCTGGCACAATCCTTGGCGCTACGGCTATTATGCCGGCTGGTATGATCCATGGTTCGACCCTTGGTATGATCCTTGGTATTATGGTTACTGCGGCTGGTATGGTGGCTGGTATGACCCTTGGTATTATGGCTGGGGCGGCTACTACAATCCTTGGTATTGGGGCGGTCCGATATACGGACATGTAAGTTATGGTGGACGTAATTCGGGCGGTTACGCCGGAAGCAGAACTTTCCGTTATAATGGCGATAAAGGCTATGCTGGCAACAGTACTTACCAGAGCAACAGAAACCGTAATTTCGGCGGTCGTATAAACGATAACGGCCGTTACAATAACGTTCGAAACAACAATAATAATACCAACAACTTCGACCGCAGCAACTTCGGTGGATTCGGAAACCGTAGTGGAGCAAGCTTCGGAGGCGGAACGCATTCCGGCGGAAGCTTTGGCGGCGGAGGAGGTAGCTTCGGAGGCGGCAGTCGTTCTGGTGGCGGCGGCTTTGGCGGAAGAAGATAGTCGCTTTTAAAGTTTAAAGTTAATAGTTTATAGTTAATAGCTAGGGCTTTGTTCTGAGGATGAAGACATTTTTTGAAAAATGAAGATGTTCATCAGAAAATGAAGCCTTTAAGAATCAAGTGAAGAATTAAGAGATTATGAAGAATTTAAAATATTTATTCCTGGCTTCTTTGGGACTCATGTCAGCCCCAATGTTGGCTCAGGAAACTTATCAGGATACTAAGTTTGCAGAGAATTCCCTTACGGGAACTGCACGCTATGTAGGTATGGGTGGAGCTATGGAAGCCTTGGGCGCAGATATTTCTACCATCTCCAGCAACCCTGCCGGTATTGGTCTGTTCAGAAAGAGCATGGCCAGTCTATCGGCTGGCGTTGTTGCCCAGCCTGGAGCTGATACAGAACTCAACTTCGATAAGACTCCGTTCGGCTTCGACGGAAAGAAATCGGTTCCTAGTTTCGACCAGATCGGTTTCGTATGGGCTGCAACAAATAGGGATTCGAATGTAAAGCTCAACTTCGGTTTCAACTACCATAAGAGCACCAATTTCTCTCAGATTCTTTCTGCAGCCAATTTCCTCAACGGAGCATCTCAAACCAAATGGGCTTCTGCAAAAACGGCTTACGCTAAAGAGTTGGATGAGAAACATGGTAAAGATGCAGGTGATCAGGTTTGGAATGCTGTAGACGCTAACTATAATGCGTTGATGGGCAAAGACGAGGATGGAAACCAAATGACCTACGATGGTCGTTCGTTCCTCTTTGGTCAGTATCAGAAGGGCTACATAGGCGAATATGATTTCAATATTAGCGTGGGCTTCAACGACCGCGTATGGGTAGGTTTTACCTTGGGCATTCATGATGTTCATTACCGTAATAATTCTGTTTATACAGAAAATTATGTTGCCGATAAGGAGGCTTACGGAACAGCTTGGGAAAGCCAGCGCATCACGGGTACCGGTTATGATGCAAAACTGGGTGTTATCTTCCGTCCGGTAGAAGATTCTCCATTCCGTATTGGTGCTTACGTCAATTCGCCAGTATTCTATGATTTGTCAATGGATGGAACAGCTGACCTGGAACTCGTTGACAAGAACATAACAGACGAAAACGGCAATTATGCTGAGGCTAGCAATACGAACAGTTCCAGCCTCGATTATCGTCTGAACACGGCTTGGAAGACTGGTATCAGTTTGGGTCACACCATTGGCGGCAATCTTGCTCTGGGCGCTACTTACGAGTATGCATGGTACAATCACATGGATAATCGTGTGAAGGATGGCGGTTATTATGGTGGTTATTGGGATGAATATTATGAAACCAGTTCTAGCGATGAAGTCATGAATGACCACACCAAGCAGTCGTTGCAAGGCGTGAGCACGCTTAAACTGGGTCTGGAATATAAGCCGATTAATATGTTGGCGCTCCGTTTGGGTTACAATTACGTTTCTCCGATGTTTAAGGAGAGCGCAGACCGCGACCAGACCATTCCTTCTCAGGGAACAATCTACGCCACTTCTACAGATTACACAAACTGGAAGGCGACTAACCGATTTACGGCCGGCGTAGGTTTCAACTACGAGAAGCTTTCTATTGATGTGGCTTACCAGTACAGCTGTCAGAATGGCGACTTCTATCCATTTGCTGCTTGGGAGAGCCTTGGTGCGAATGCAGCTCCTGCAACCAAGGTCGACAACAAGCGCCATCAGTTGCTGATGACCATTGGCTATAAGTTCTAAAATGTGAAGGTAGGGGAGTTATTGATTAAATAATGTGAAATCCCTAAGAAAATGCCCGTTTTTAGAAAAAAAGTTGGGAAAAAGTTTGGTGGTTTCATATAAAAACCCTACCTTTGCAATCAAGAAGTCGAGATGATTTCGTGTCATAGGTTAGATTTAGGTTGAGATGCTGATGTATCTCATTCTCTTAAAAATATTAGTTTTTTTAGTGGTTAATTTAGTTTTAGTAAGTATGTTTAGGGTCTGTTGTGAAACAGGCCCTATTTTTTTTGTGCTTTCGCAAAAAAAATCCCCCAACAGGATGGCTTAGAAACCATTACCTGTCGGGGGAAGTATTAATCCTAAATAAATCTACCTTGAATTAACTAACCTAATGAAATTATCCTTCATAAATCTACTTAAAGAACTAATACTGGCCTTATTTGAACTATTAAATCATACTATTTGTTTCTGTAATTATCCAGACCCTTGTTCAGGAAGTCGAGATAAGCACTTACATCTTCTTTGAAGCTGAAGGCTGCTGCAAGAGGATTACCATCGTTGTCAATAGCCACATAGAATGGCTGAGCGTTGGCTCCAAACTTGCTTGCCTGCAGATAACTCCACTTGTCGCCAACGGTACGCAGGGTGCGCTTCTCGCCATTAAACGTTACCTCCATAGGCTCAGGAAGAGGAGTCTTGTCATCTACATAAAGTGAGATGAGAACATAATCCTTTGTCAGCTTATCGGCAACCGATGGATCTGTCCATACAGAAGCCTCCATCTTGCGGCAGTTTACACAACCATAACCCGTGAAATCAAGCAATACCGGTTTTCCGGCAGCCTTGGCAGCAGCCATTCCCAACTCATAATCCTTGTAAGCAGGCTCTACGGTCTTGGTGTTGAGGTTGAAGTCCTGTGTATTAATAGGTGGAGCAAATGCGCTCACAGCCTTGCAAGGAGCACCCCAGAGTCCCGGAATCATGTAAACCGAGAATGCCAAAGAACAAAGACCCAACATGATGCAGGCTACAGGCATAGGCTTGTTGATGTCGCCGCCGATTGCATCAACCTGGAACTTCAGCTTGCCGATGAGATAGAGACCCAACAGACCGAAGATGACAATCCAGAGAGAGAGGAATACCTCGCGGTCCATGATGTGCCAGCCGTAAGCCAGATCGGCTACAGAGAGGAACTTCAGAGAGAAGGCAAGCTCGATAAAACCGAGCACAATCTTGATGGTCTCCATCCAGGAACCCGACTTAGGAGCCGACTTCAACCATGATGGGAAGAGGGCGAAGAGGGTGAATGGAAGCGCCAGAGCAAGCGCGAAACCGAACATTCCCACGGTAGGAGCGAGCCAGTCGCCGGATGTAACGGTCTGAACCAGCAGCAAACCGATAATAGGAGCTGTACATGAGAAGCTGACCAATACCAGGGTGAAAGCCATCAGGAAGATAGAAATCAAACCCGTGGTGCTTGAAGCCTTGTTGTCTACCGCATTTCCCCAACTGTCAGGCAATTTGATGTCGAACCAACCGAAGAACGAGAAGGCGAAAACGGCAAGCAGGAGGAAGAGGATGATGTTGAAAACGGCACTTGTGCTGAGCGCATTCAGGGTGCTAGGACCTGCGATGGCTGTTACGGCAAGACCCAGAACCAGATAGATGACGACGATGCTCAAACCATAAGTAATCGCATCGCGGATACCTTTCTTCTTATCGTTCTTTGCACGCTTCAGGAAGAAACTTACGGTCATCGGGATGATTGGCCAGATGCAAGGCATGACGAGCGCAAGCAGACCGCCCACGAAACCGATAAAGAAGATGTAGAAGAGCGAATGGTTGGCGATATCGTTAGCTCCACCAAACGCCTGAAGTTCTTTAATAACCGGTTTCCATAAGTCCTTGACATTCAAATCTTCCATCGCAGATGCTAAAGCTGCTGAATCTACTGGTTGGGTAGCGCTATCTGTCTGAGCCAGGGCTGCAACCTTAGCCAGCGAATCTGCCTTCATCTTGGCTGCAAGAGCAGGATCAATCGCCTTTGCATCCTTTGCGTTCTGGGCGTCTTTTGCTCCAGCTGCAGGAGCATCAACGGCAGGCGATTTGCCACTTTGCTTAAAACCAGCCTCGCTTGGTGGCAGACAGTTCTGGTCGTTGCAGGCGCCATATTCCAGATAGGCATCAATATGATAATTAGGTTGGGTAAACTTCACCTTCTGTACAAAGGTAACGCTTCCCTCAAAATAACGGAGTTTCATCTCGAAGAGAGGGTCGAACTTTGCAATCTCTCTGCCGCGTGGCTGAAGTTTTCCTACGAGCTCAGCTCCTTCAAGCTTGTTTACGTTGAACGAAGCTGAAATAGGTCCGTCGCCACCCAATCCGGTAGAGTAGACGTGCCATCCCGGTTGGATTTTTCCGCTAAACACGATTTCGGCCACAGCACTTCCGTCTGTTTTCAGCGAGCTGGTGAACTTCACAGGGTTCATCATCTGCGCCTGAGCCAGCATTACTACAAGGAGTAATTGAAAGATTAAAAATACTTTTTTCATTTCTTTTTTTTAATTTTATGTTGCAAAGTTACTAAAAACTACTCATATTACGTATTCAGATGGCTTTAAGGGTACTCGGTTTTAATTTTTTTAAGAAAAAATGCTAATTTTCTCAGTTTTACTTGGCTATTTCGTACTTTTAATGTAATTTTGCGGACGGAAAAAAGCAATCCTAAAATTTGGAAACAGAATAAAATGGCAAAGAAGAAACTATACTTGTTCAGCCTCTTTGTGGCCACGTTGAGTGTGCTGCTCTCTACGGTGGTGATGCATCATCACCACATGGGGCGTATTTGTATGGTTGTAGAACGTTGCCAGCAGGATGGTAATTTCAACGATGAGCATACTGAGCATCATGAGAAAGAAGCCGATAGTTGCCGGGTGCATCAGCTGCACCATTTCGTAACCGGCTGCAAGATCATGAAGGGCATTCAGAAACAGCTTTTCGATGGCAACCATCTGCTTTCCATGCTTTCTTCTGAGTATTTATTTATCCCGACCTCGTCGCTCGTTAGCGTGCGCTGGCAGCAGTTTGCAGCCAGTCTTCCTTGCGTAGATGAAACGGCCATCAGTAGACGAGGACCTCCTTCTTTTTGTTGATTTTCTGTAGTAAGAGCAACCAGGATGCAGCTTTTGCAACCGGGTTGCAGGGAAAGGTGTGTACTTTTGCACCCGAAATTATTAATTAATAAAAAGAAGAAAAAATGAAAAGAATATTGGTGGTTGCCGTTGCGGCAATCTTAGCCTGGTGTGGTTTTACCCTTTTCTCAAACTACGCCGGAGCAGAGGCTCATGCTGCCGAACACGGACATGAGCATGAAAATGAAGAGGTGGATTTCGACAACATTCCGCTCTCTCAGAAACAGGTAGATGCTGTAGATCTGAAGATGGGCGAGGCGGTTGACCGCGTGATGGATGCTACGATTGCAGCCAACGGTCAGCTCGTTTTGCGCGCCCAGAACAAGGGCGATGTGGCTTCGCTCATGGGGGGCGTGGTGAAGGCTATCTATGTAAAAGAAGGACAGAATGTGAAGCGCGGACAGATTGTGGCTTTGGTTGAAAATACCGATGTGGTCAGTCTGCAACGAGAATATTATTCTGCCAGCAAGGAGTGCGAACTGGCTCTTGCCGACCTGGAGCGACAGAAACTGCTGAACAGGACCGGAGCTGGCGTCAAGAAGAATGCGCAGCAGGCTGCCAAGGAGTATCATGTGGCCCATGCCAACCTCATCGGCATCGGCAAACAGCTTGCCCAGATGGGCATTTCTACCGCCGCCGTTGCCAGGGGTAAGTTTACCACAGCCTTCCCTTTGCGTGCTCCGATATCGGGTACGGTTTCGCAGATTACAGCCAGTCTGGGCAGCTTTGCCGATATGCAGACGCCGCTCATGAAGATTCAGAACAACCAGGCTGTAGAGTGCGATCTGAACATTTTTGAGAAAGATCTGCAGAAGGTTAAGCCGGGCGATAAGGTTTATCTCTCGCTTACCAATCAGCCGGGCGTGAAACTCGCAGGTCATGTTTACGGCTTAAACCAATACTTTAACGATAATTCAAAATCTGTTGCTGTTCATGTAAAAATAGATGCGCAGTCGCTTAAAACCAGCGGGATTCACGGCTCAGCCCGACTCTTCGACGGAATGTATGTAAACGGCAAGATAGCTACGGGCAGCCAGTCGTGCATCGCCCTTCCTTCCAAGGCCATCGTCACTACCGACGGCAAGCAGTTTGTCTTCGCTCTGAATGGCAAACCAAAGAAGGGCGAGTACAGTTTCTCCCGCCATGAAGTCATTACGGGCGTTTCGGACGGAGCTTATACCGAGGTAAAACTCTGCAAGCACCTGAAGCAGGAAGGAAAGAAGATTGTGACAGAAAACGCGTATTATCTGGCTTCGCTCACGGGCGAGCATGCGGATGAGCATTAATATAATATAAGGTAAGCTTTTTCATCAATAAAGAGCTTTTAAAAGAAAGACAGATTATGTTTCAGAAACTGATTACTTACTCCATCCGCCACAAGCTGGTGGTGGGAGTTTTCACGATAGCCCTTATCATCTGGGGCATCGTTTCGCTCATCCATCTTCCTTTCGATTCCACACCAGATATTACCGACAATCAGGTTCAGGTCATCACTCAGGCGCCTTCGCTCGGAGCGCAGGAAGTGGAGCAATACGTTACTACTCCGGTGGAAATGGCACTCGCCAATATCCCCGAACTCAAGGAGCGAAGAAGCATCTCGCGAAGCGGACTCTCGGTCATCACCCTCGTCTTTGATGACGATGCAGATATCTACTGGGCACGTTCGCAGGTGAGCCAGATGCTGACCCAGGTGGAGAAAGATTTGCCCAATAATGTGGAAACCGAGATGGGACCGATTGCTACCGGACTGGGCGAGATTTACCATTATACCGTGCGTGCCGAGAAGGGTTACGAGCACAAATATTCGCTAACCCAGCTGCGAACCATCCAAGACTGGATTGTGAGAAAGCAGCTCTCGGGAACCCCGGGCGTAGCGGAAGTGAGCGGCTGGGGAGGCTACGTGAAGCAATACGAAGTGGCCATCAATACGGATAAGCTCAACGCCAGCAATCTTACCGTGAGCGACGTGTTTGATGCGCTCGAAAAGAATAACGCCAACACGGGCGGAAGTTACATAGAGGAAAACTCCAACCAGTATTTCATCCGCGGCATAGGCGTGGTGAAGAGTCTGGAAGATGTGGCGAATATCGCCGTCAAGACCATGAACGGCACTCCTATTAAGATAGGTGATGTGGCGAAGGTTCAGCTGGGTCACGCCACCCGTTTCGGAGCCGTTACCCGAAATGGCGAGGGCGAAGTGGTAGCCGGAATTGCCATCATGCTGAAGGGAGAAAACTTTCAGGAGGTTATCAGGAATGTGAAGTTGCGCATAGAGCAGATTCAGAAATCTCTGCCCGAGGGCGTGGTTATCGAACCGTTTATCGACCGAACCAACCTGGTTGACCGTGTGGAGGGAACCATCGCCCGAAACCTGATTGAGGGCGGACTCATCGTCATCTTCGTGCTGGTTATTTTCCTGGGCAACTGGCGTGCCGGACTGGTTGTGGCGAGTGTCATTCCGCTCAGCATGCTCTTTGCTTTCGGCATGATGAAGACCTTCGGAATCGACGGCAATCTGATGTCGCTCGGAGCCATCGATTTTGGTATGATAGTCGATTCTGCCGTCATTATCGTAGAGGCTGTTGTGGCCCATCTGGGCGTGAAGAGTATAGAGCGGAGAGCGAGAAATTCTTCCGATACTCTCATCCGTTTCTCTCAGGCAGAGATGGATGAGGAGGTTCATGATTCCGCTTCGCGCATCCGCAAGAGTGCGGCATTTGGCGAAATCATCATCATGATAGTTTACATTCCGCTGATGACGCTTGTGGGCATAGAGGGCAAGATGTTCCGTCCGATGGCGCTTACCGTTTTCTTCGCCATCCTGGGTGCCTTCATCCTCTCGCTCACCTATGTTCCGATGGCGAGTGCGCTCTTCCTGAGCAAGAAGGGGCATGTGCATAAAACCTTTAGTGACAGAATGATAGAGAAACTGCAAGGCTGGTACCGACCGGTTCTGGAATGGGTTTTGGCGCGTCATAAGGATGTGATTACCGGCGCCGTTTCGCTCTTCTGCATGAGTGCCGTAGCCTTCCATTTTCTGGGTGGCGAATTCATTCCGAGCCTGGAAGAGGGCGATTTTGCGGTAGAAATGAGCATGTCGCAGGGCACTTCGCTCTCGCAGATGGTGGAGAGCTGCTCCAAGGCTGAGAAACTTCTGAAGGCTGAATATCCTGAAATCAAGCAGGTGGTGAGCCGCATAGGTAGTGCCGAGATTCCTACCGATCCGATGCCGGTAGAGAGAGCCGACATCATGGTAGCGCTCAAGCCGAAAGCTGAATGGACTTCGGCAGAAACTACCGCCGAACTGATGGAGAAGATGGAAGAAACCCTGAAGACGATTCCGGGCTTGGAGGCTGAGATTTCGCAGCCTATCCAGATGCGTAACAACGAGTTGCTTACGGGTATCAAACAGGATGTGGCGATTAAGATTTTTGGCGACAATCTCGATGTGCTTACCCAGCAGGCTGATAAGGTTTCAAGAATGATAAAGAATGTGCCGGGCGTGAGCGGAATCTTCATAGAAGAGGTTTCGGGACTGCCGCAGATTCAGGTGAAATACAACCATGAACGCATGGCGGCTTATGGGGTGAGTGTTGACGAAATCAACCGCATTCTTGAAACTACCTTTGCGGGCGCTACGGCTGGAGCTGTTTATGAAGGCGATAAAAAAATTGACATCGTTTTGCGTCTTGATCCTAAGAATCGCAATTTCGAATCTCTCCAGTCGCTCCACATTCCGCTGGCTGGTGGCGAGAGCATTCCGCTTTCCCAGTTGGCAGATGTTGTTTACGAACCGGCTCCGGCTCAGGTTTCTCATGAGAATGGTGCCCGTCGCATCTACGTAGGTTTCAACGTGAAGGGTAGGGACGTGCAGAGTACGGTTAAGGACATTCAGACCATCCTCGACGAGAAGCTGAAGCTGCCTGAGGGCTACTATTATAATTATGGTGGCGAGTTTGAGAATCTTCAGAGTGCCACTCAGCGCCTGATGATCGTGGTTCCGGTAGCGCTCATCATCATTCTGCTGCTGCTCTACGCTACGGTTAAGAATCTGCGCGAATCGCTCTTCGTGTTCTCCGCCATTCCGCTTGCTGCGATAGGTGGCGTCTGGGCGCTCTGGTTGCGCGGAATGCCTTTCAGCATTTCGGCGGGCGTAGGTTTCATCGCCCTCTTTGGTGTGGCGGTTCTCAACGGCATCGTGCTGATAGGTCAGATGAACCAGATGCAGAAGCAAACGGCTGCGGTTCATGCGGAAAATGGCGCAAGTAGGTCGGCTGTTATTCAGAAAAGAATTATTGACAGTTGTATGATTCGTCTTCGTCCGGTTCTGATGACGGCCCTGGTAGCCTCTATGGGTTTCCTCCCGATGGCATTATCCCATGGCGACGGAGCAGAAGTCCAACGCCCTCTTGCTACGGTTGTGATAGGCGGTCTCATTACCAGCACGCTCCTCACGCTCCTGGTACTGCCAGCCATCTACAAGATGTTTACGAAAAAGTAAGATTTCAACTTAAGAAAATAATGAACAGAATAAAGATAATAGAAAATAGGGTGGTGGCTTGCTTTGCCGCCATCCTTCTCCTGCTGCCAGCCACAGCTGGAGCCCAGCATTTTGATGCTCATATTGCGGGCAGGAAAGTTACCCTGCAGGAATGTTTCGATTTAGCTACCAGACAGAACCTTCAGATGCAGGCAGGAAAGAAGTCGGTAGAGCGTGCGCAGGTGATGCAAGGCACGGCTTGGGAACTGGATAAAACCGAGGTTGCCTTCTCGCAAAACCCAGCCACAGGAGGCGAATCAGACAACGGTTTTACCTTCACCCAGAGCCTCGATTTTCCTACCGTCTACGCCTCACGCCGTAACCAGCTGAAGGCTGAAACCCAGGCAGAAAAGAGTCGCCTGAACGTTGTCAACCAGCAACTGAAGGCTGAAATCGCCAACACTTATTATCAGATGCTTTATCAGACTCACAGACTCCAGATATTGCAGCGAATCGACTCAGTATTAGAACGTTACAGCCAGATAGCCGAAATGCGTTACAAGGCAGGAGAGAGCCGCCAGCTGGAATATCTTTCAGCCGACCGCAAATGCAACGAAAACCGTCTGGAAATGGCAGATGTAAAGAGCGAAATCGAGCGCCTGCAAATCGACCTCATGACGCAGCTCAACACGCAGGAGCCCATAAAACCGGCAGAAGAGAATCTCTCGGCCATCGCAGCCCAGAATCTCAATTCCTATAATTATCAGCAGTCTGCCGACGGCATTTACCAGCAGGACAAGCTCATCGCTCTGGATAAGGAAATCAAGGCTGCCAAATCTGGTTTTGCTCCAAGTTTATCCTTATCTTTGCGCACCCAATGTGTCATTTCCAGTTGGAATCCATACAACATAGACCGTTCGAGATTTTCCGAAGGCAATTTCTTCGGTTTCGAGATTGGCGTAGGCATTCCTTTATTTTACGGTTCCACGAAGGCAAAGGTCAAGGCAGCCCAGAAAGACCGCGAATTAGCTGAAATCGAAATGCGCCAGGAGCAGACAGAAAAAGAGCGCGATTTCCGTCTTTGTACGAAGCGTCTCCAGGCAGCATCCAACCGTCTGAAATATTACGAGCAGAACAATCAGGCTCATTCTGCGCAAATTTCGAAGTTGAGTACGATAGAATATGAAAATGGCGAAATTTCGTATGTAGAATATGTGAATGTCATCGAGGAAACCATCGATGTTCTGATGAAGCATGCCGATGCGATTAATGAATACAACCAGGCAGTAATCGCCATCCAGCGGCTCACGGGCATCATGTAAGATTCTGTTCTGAGATTTATCTTTTTGATTGAAATGAGAATTAATCTCAGAACAGGCAGAAAGTAAGAAATGATCAGAAAGGGGTGAACCGGTTCCATTTTCAGGTTCCAAATTTCACCTCTTTCTTTATCTTATAACGCTTATTTACCATAATACCGGTTAGAATTAAAAAGAGGAAAGTAAAAAAAAGAGGAAATATTCCGTTGTCAGCCACTCATAATTTCATTTCAATATTTTCATTTTCTTCATTTCAAAATTCTCCCTTTACATGATATTCAGGTTCCTTCAGTTTTCCTGCGCAAAACAACACATTTTTGATAAACCACTATGAAAAAGCCCCAAAAACTTTGCTTATTCCAAATAATAATCTTAACTTTGCGGCATAATTCTAAGGTAAAACCAAGATTGTCGGGCACTCAGAATCATCAAAGGTTTTGAGGCTTTACCGATGATGGAAACCGACGTGACGCTTTTTAATCCGAATACGCAGGAGAAGCTTATTCTTGATGCCAAGTTTTACCGCGAGGCGCTGGTTTAGAAGTTTGGCGGCAGGGAGAAGGTTCGTAGGGATCATCTCTCGCAGATTCTTTCTTACGTGATGAACCAGGAAGACCGGAGCAAGCCGCATACTATGAATGCTTGCGGAGCTTTGGTCTACCCTACCGTGGATGAGGATTTCGACTTTTCTTATAGGTATAAGGAGACGGGGCATCGCATCTTTGTGAGGACGATAAACCTGGGGCAACCTTGGAGGAAAATAGAGGAACGGGTGAAGGAGATTGTGAAGGGAGAAGGCAGGGATGAATGGTGATGATTGGCGATGAAGGACAAAGCGATGAGGGACAAGCGATGAGGGACAAGCGATGGAATCGCTTGGAACGGGGGTGAGAGGGGGACTGCTCCCTTCTTTGCTTCTTTGCTGGAGGGGCGGGCTTGCAGGAGAAACG
>JAJXAL010000197.1:0-3324 GCA_021628325.1 Segatella copri
AAAAAGCGGAGCGTGATTTCACAACCACACTCCGCGCAAACTTAAACAACCAATAAAAGAAATAGATTGATCGTTCAATTGTTATATCTGATGAAGAGTAGCTCTTGTTAGAGCTTTGTTTTTTTATCTGTCAGAAATATGTCTTATCTATTTTGAAGACATTGCTGATTAGCGGATGAACAGGAGCTCGCGATACTTAGGCAAGGTCCAGAGCTCATCGGCTACTGTCAACTCCAACTTATCAATCTGATAACGGATTTCCTCCATCTTTGGAGCTACCGTGTCATGATAAGCTATCGCCTTATCGTGCTCATTCTCAATCTTGTTGGCAACCTTGCGGGCATTAACCAACTCCTCAACACCGGTCTCGATGATCTGAGTGCGCTCGGCAATCTTCTTGATGATATTGATGTTGCGGGCAGTCAACTTCTTGCCTTCCTCGTCGCCGAAGATATCAATCATATTCTCCACATTCTTAGCCAACTGGCTCTGATAGTGAGTAGCCACAGGGATGATGTGGTTCATGCTCAAGTCGCCCATTACACGAGCCTCAATCTGAATCTTCTTGGTGTAGGTCTCCCATTTCACTTCGTTACGAGCTTCCAACTCGTTCTTCTTCATGACGCCCATATCCTCGAACATCTTGATAGTGGCAGGGTCGAGATAACGCTCGAAAATCTTAGGACAGCTCTTCTCGCAGTCCAGACCACGCTTAGCTGCTTCCTCTACCCACTCATCTGAGTAACCATTACCGTCGAAACGGATTGGCTTGCAGGTCTTCAAATCCTGACGAACGATATCGATGATGGCAGATGTCTTGTCCTCACCCTTGGCAATCAACTCATCCACACGCTTCTTGAAGTCGGTCAAAGCCTCGGCTACGGCGGTGTTCAATACGATCATCGCTGATGCACAGTTAGCCTCAGAACCTACGGCACGGAACTCGAAACGGTTACCGGTGAAGGCGAATGGTGATGTACGGTTACGGTCGGTGTTATCAATCATCAACTCTGGAATCTCAGGGATATCCAACTTCATGCCCTGCTTGCCAGCTACGGTGAAGAGATCTTTCTTGTCGGCTTTCTCAATGTGCTCGAGAAGGTCGGTCAGCTGCTTGCCGAGGAATGAAGAGATGATTGCTGGAGGTGCCTCGTTGGCGCCCAGACGATGCGCATTGGTTGCACTCATGATAGATGCCTTGAGCAAACCATTGTGCTTGTATACACCCATCAAAGTCTCTGTGATGAAGACTACGAAACGGAGGTTATCCTCTGGTGTCTTGCCAGGACCATGGAGCAGGATGCCGGTATCTGTAGCGAGACTCCAGTTGTTGTGCTTACCAGAACCGTTGATGCCTGCGAATGGCTTCTCATGGAGAAGTACGCGGAAACCGTGATGGCGAGCTACCTTCTTCATCAAGCTCATCAGGAGCATGTTGTGGTCAACGGCAAGGTTGGTCTCCTCGAAGATAGGTGCCAACTCAAACTGGTTTGGTGCTACCTCGTTATGGCGTGTCTTGCAAGGAATACCGAGTTCAAGAGCCTGGATTTCCAAATCCTTCATGAATGCCTGAACACGCTCTGGGATGGCGCCGAAGTAGTGGTCGTCCATCTGCTGGTTCTTTGCAGAATCGTGACCCATCAGGGTGCGGCCTGTCAGCATCAGGTCAGGACGTGCTGCATACAAGCTTTCATCTACCAGGAAGTACTCCTGCTCCCAACCGAGATTGGAAATAACTTTCTTGACATCTGGGTTGAAGTAGTGGCAAACCTCTGTTGCTGCTACGTTTACAGCGTGCAATGAACGGAGCAATGGAGCTTTATAGTCGAGTGCCTCACCTGTGTAAGAGATGAAGACGGTAGGGATACAGAGTGTATCATCGATGATGAATACAGGAGATGTTGGATCCCATGCAGAATAACCGCGGGCCTCGAAGGTTGAGCGGATACCGCCAGATGGGAAAGATGATGCATCAGGCTCCTGCTGAACGAGCAACTTACCTGAAAATTCCTCGATCATACCACCCTTGCCATCGTGCTCGATGAAGGCATCGTGCTTCTCTGCAGTACCTTCTGTCAATGGCTGGAACCAGTGGGTGTAGTGGGTTACGCCATTCTCGTCAGCCCACTGCTTGATGCCTTTGGCTACGGCGTTGGCGATGTTACGGTCGAGACGTGCTCCGTTGTCGATGACGTCTACCAGTTTCTCATAGACATCTGCAGGGAGATACTTGTACATCTTCTGTCGGTTGAATACCTTCTTACCGAAGAATTCACTTGGTCGCTCGCTAGGAGCGGTTACCTCAACAGGCTTTCTCTTGGAAGCCTCTGAAACAGCTTCAAATCTTAAGTTGCTCATACCTTATATAATTTTTATGTTAAATGTTCAATGTTAAGTGTTGAATTATTTTCCCAGCCATTTGGCTATTCTCTCCATGGCTTCCTTGCAGTCCTCATGCTCGCCGAAGGCGGTGAGTCGGATGTAGCCTTCGCCTGATGGACCGAAGCCGACACCAGGGGTGCAGACTACGCTGGCACCATAAAGCATCTCTTCAAAGAATTTCCAGCTAGGTGTATTGTTTGGCGTCTTCACCCAGAGATAAGGTGCATTCTCGCCACCATATACTCTCAAGCCGAGTTTCTGGAGTTCTGCTCTCATGAAGTGGGCATTCTCCATATAGTAGTTGATGGTTGCCTTCACCTGTTCCTTACCCTCTGGGGTGTAGATGGCTTCGGCAGCACGCTGGCTGATATAGCTTGTACCATTAAACTTGGTGCACTGGCGGCGGTCCCAGATAGGATTCAATGCCACTTCCTCACCCGTCAATGTCTTTGCCTTCAATTCCTTTGGTACGATGGTATAACCGCAACGTACACCAGTGAATCCGGCAGTCTTAGAATAACTGTGGAATTCTATCGCTACCTTTCTGGCTCCACGAATCTCGTAGATAGAATGTGGAATTTCCGGGTCGGTGATATATGCCTCGTAGGCTGCATCATAGAGGATGATGCTCTCGTTCTTGATAGCGTAGTTTACCCATTTTCTGAGTTCTTCTTTCGAGATGACCGTACCCGTTGGGTTGTTTGGATAACAGAGATAAATCATATCCACACGGTGGTCTGGAATCTGAGGGATGAAGTCGTCGCTCTCATCGCAAGGCATGTAGGTTACATTGCTCCACTTGCCGTTCTCGAAGATTCCCGCTCTACCTATCATCACGTTAGAGTCTATATAAACCGGATAAATCGGGTCGGTAACGCCGATGTTGTTATCCCATCTCAAAATCTCCTGGATATTTCCCGTATCGCTCTTGGCTCCATCGTT
>JAJXAL010000052.1:0-27903 GCA_021628325.1 Segatella copri
TCTCTTCTCTATGATATTAAAAGAGAAAAGAGAAGGAAAAATTAAGCTGGTATCGAAAAAAAAAGTATTCTGCCTTTTTACTTTTCTCATTTTGAATGGTCATATTATTGTAACGTTCATGAAAATAAACGAATATGGGTATTAATGACAATGGCATAGTGGAAACGCTGAAGCAATCGCCTGAAAACGGATTCCGAATGCTGATGATGAAGTATCAGAAACCGGTTTACTGGCACATACGCCGATTGGTGGTTTCGCATGATGATGCACAGGATGCCTCGCAGGAAACCTTCGTGAGAATCTATCGCTCGTTCGGCAACTATCGGGGCGATTGCTCTCTGAGAAGCTGGATTTATCGCATAGCCACAAATGAGGCTCTTAGGATTATCAGCAAACGGAGACAGGAAGTTGTTTCCATAGAATCGGAAACCACAGGTGTCAACCTGATTCAAGGTGATGATTATATCGACTTTGATGATAAGGTGGCGGTGAAACTGCAGAAGGCGATTCTCTCGCTGCCGCCCAAGCAGCAGCTGGCATTCAACCTTCGGTATTACGATGAACTCGGGTTTGATGAAATAGCGAAGGTCGCGGATTCTACACCAACAAGTATCAAGGCAAGCTATCATGTTGCCAAAGAGAAAATTATCAAGTACATGAATTCTACCGATTAAGTGAGAGTTCTGTGAGTTTTTAATGGTTATTCAAAATGGAAAAGAATATGGATACAAATTTTGATTTCAATAAAACTGAGAAATTTGATTTCGGTAAGGTGGGTAAGCGAATGCCTTATTCTACACCCGATGATTTCTTCAAGGAGATGGAAGCCAATATCCTGGAACAGGTGAAGGATGACAAACCGAAACCTGTCAGGATAGAGCCGAAGAAACGACCTCTGATGAAGGTGATCTGGACGGCTGCAATAGCTGTGGCTGCATCGGTGGCAGTACTCCTGGTACTCAACATCGATTTCTCAGCCTCTTCTTCTCAACCTTCACAGGTGAATAACGGAATACAGGAGGTAGATCAGGCTTTCGCACAGCTGTCTTCTGCCGATCAGGCTTATCTTCTCTCTGTATATCAGGAGGATGTGTTCCTCAACAATTAAACCGATTCAATAATATTTTAAAATGATAGAGTTATGAAACGATTTTTTGGTATTTTAATGATGGTCATCTCCATGATGACGGTTACTACAAGTGTATGTGCACAGGCGCCTAACCAGAAGCAGCGCCTCAGTCGTGAACAGTTGGCAGAAAAGCAGGCTCAGTACATCTCTCGTAATTTGGGGCTTGATGAAAAGACCAACGCTAAGTTTATCGAGACCTATACTGATTATCAGAAAGAGGTATGGGCTTTAGGTCCTCGCCCTCATCACAAGAAGGGCGAAATGAAAACAGATGCTCAGACCGAACAGGAAATCAAGCAGCGTTTCGAGATGAGCGAGAAGATTCTCAACATCCGTCAGAAATACTACAAGAAGTATTCACAGTTCCTGAGCCAGCAGCAGATTCAGCGTGTTTACGAACTGGAGCGACAGATGATGAAGCGCTTTGCCCAGAAAGGTCCGCGCAAGGGAATGGGTAAGGATGGAAGACCAGGTCCGAGAAGAATGCATGGACCTGCACAGCAGAAGTAAAAACGGCAGAAATGTTTAGCGTAATAATATATTAGTCCTCTTATACAAGGAAAAAAGATTACTTTCTATATTCAAATATATGCGAACGACGATTGGTGCAAGAGCGCGCGCCAATCGTCTTTTTTTTCTCATGTAATTACTTCTGTCATCTTTTCATAAGAGATTTTTCCTGCTTGTTCTCCCAAGCCAGAATCAGACCGATGACGCCGGCATAGCTCTTTCTGCCGCCTTCTACATGGTTGCCTCTCAGATAGAGTTCGAAGAAGAAATCCTGGGCAGCATCCAGTGCCTTGCATCTTTTGTTCTGCCAGTATTGGCGGTCGCTTTTCAGCAGCCTGATTATCTCAGGACGGATATATTTCAGATATTTCTCACCCTCCTTTTCGCCGAGAATGTCGAATACATTATATAATACATGGGGCAGAATATGGTAATATCCGCTGAATTTCACCGCCTTATCCTGTGATGCCGTACAGACGAGATAACTGTAGAAATTCGCCTCTCCTTCGTTGGCAATACCCAGAAAATGAGCAAACTCATGGGCATAGGTAGCAGGATAATCGTGTGCAAGAATATCGCCGTTCAGCGTAAATTCGCAGAAGAATGGTCCCATGCTGCCGGTTACACCCGACATCGAACTGATGGGCGTAAACACCATCGTCTTGGCATGTGGATGCTGGTTGAAAGGCGGATTGATGCCCTCCCGATAGCCTATCTTGTTATATTCCTTCAGAACCGCATCCCGCACTCGATTCTTCAGTTTATCATCCACAATACAATTGAATTTTTCACTCTTCCCTCTCCGTTCTTCACTCAAAAGGTTGAGGCTGTCGGCATACTGGTAGGCAAATTTCCGGAACTTCTCTTCCGAAACCTCAGCAGGCTGCATGCCAACTCTATAATAGATAACAGGCTGCGAATAGTTCAGTCCCCAAGCTGCATAAAACCATACATATACCCACAGCAGATATTCAATTACCCTCCCGAAAACCACCTTTTTCTTCGGATAGCCGCCGCTCTTGGCAGCAAGAAAGATAAACCGACGGGCGAGTTTCTTCCGTAATCCCATCTCGTAGATAGGATAGAGGATGACCCAGGCGATGCTGAGAGCTATAAAAATATCACCCACGGCAAAGGGAAAGATGCCTGAGATGGGCGAAAGAAGGCTGCCGATAACGGGATAAACACGATAGGTGTAGATAACTCCCCAGAGAGGAATCATCTTGGTAAGGGTGCCGAGGATGAGTAACAGCAGCAGTACCCAGTGGCGCCACTTCATTCTGTCGAGTCGTAAAGTATGTAAT
This sequence comes from Segatella copri, assembly GCA_021628325.1. Taxonomy (GTDB): domain Bacteria; phylum Bacteroidota; class Bacteroidia; order Bacteroidales; family Bacteroidaceae; genus Prevotella; species Prevotella copri_R. Next base: position 2,944 of record JAJXAL010000052.1, read on the forward strand.
ATCTTCATCTTGTTTCTTGTTTTTTATCTTGCATGGCTCTTGAACAGAGCTGTTTTTTTTGCACTTTTTGCCCCTGATGTGCAGAGATGGTGCAAAAATACAAAAGTTTTCTGAAATATTGACATCAGAAATCTGTTTTTTTACTAATTTTGCCATATTAAAAGTTGAACTTAATAAATAGAGGAGGAGTTATCATGAAACAGACACTGGAATCATTCGAGGCTATGAACCTTGAATATGAGAACCTCTATAATGAGGACGATGAACGTAGAGAATATAATTCTGTCTGGTACAGCTAGTTACAATGTATTATAAAAAGGCTGTAACAGGTGAATTAAATTAGTGTTACATATAAAAAAGATCGTTAGGATAATAAAAGACTATGCCATAGTTACTAAAGAAATGATGTAACATAGGCATAGTCTTTTTTTATGTCCTTTCCTTGCTGGCTGTTCTTTCCTGCATTTCTATTTTTCGAAGTGCTGGTAATCCTTGCTGTGTTTCCAGTCACCTCCCCATCTGAATCCTTTTGCCTTGAAAAGCCGGTAGCAGAGGTCGCCTTTCTTAATCATGTAAGCGTGGTTCTTGCTGCGGTCCAGATAGGGACGGGCGGTGGCAGGTTCCACCACTTCCTTGCCGTTCTTCAGTCGTTTGTGGTAAGGATTGTAGAGGGTGTTGATGTCTACGGCCAGTCCCCTTCCGTGTTTCGATACCGTATGGGTATGCGAGATGAAGCGGAAGTTGAAGCTGGAGGAGTTGTTGGCTCTCATCGCCCTTTCGTCGTCGGCATCCCAGTAGTCAATGAGTCTCATCCGTTCTATCGGATATTTTGCCTCGTATAGCTTTTTCAGAATGTCGAGCACATCTGTGGCTATCGCCCTGTTCACCACCATCTCTCCTACAATGTTTCTGCCGTCCTTGTCTACGTGCAGGCATCTTATGTATCTCAGTTCGCTTCTTGCCACGGTACAGTTCTTCTTGTATGTCTTGCCCTGCATCAGGCGGAAGATATCATCAGGAATAGTGGAGATGGAGAAGAAATGCTTCTCGCCCAGTTTCCTGATGGTTTGAGAACTGACGTTTTCTCCAGGCTGCTGTGCCTTGGATGGGAGGCAGAAAAGTCCTGAAATAAAAAGGCATATCATCAATATATTTTTTGCTTTCATCACGTTTCTCCTTATTTTGCTACGGGTATATAATGCGAATCCTTGATTTCTCCAATCACGATGATGCTGTGCAGACTTCCTATGCAGTCGATGTTTCCCAGCGTGTTGAGCATGAAGTCCTGATAGGCTTTCATATCGCGGGCATATACCTTGATCTGGAAGTCATAATCGCCGGTGGTGTTGTAGCACTCCGTTATCTGGTCGATGGTCTGCACGGTATCCATGAATTGCTGAATCAAATCGTGGGTGTGCTGCTTGAGCCTGATATTGCAGAGCACGATTACGTTGTGCCCCAACTTGTGATGGTCTACGATGGCTCCATATCGCTGGATGTATCCCTCGCGTTCCAGCCGCTTCTGCCGCTCGAAGGTGGGGGAAGGGGAGAGGTGTACTCTTGCAGCAAGTTCCTTCACGGTGAGTCGGGAGTTCTGCTGCAGTAACTTCAGTATTCTGATGTCTGTTTCATCAAGTTTTTCTTCTGTTGTCATTGTTCCTTTATTTCTGTTTTTACTGATTCTTACAGAATAATATTCTGCTGATTTGCTTAATTCGCTGCAAAGATAGTATATTTTTCTGAATTACGGAGAATATTTGGCAAATAAAATTCTTCTTCTTACCTTTGCACCCGCAATTCCGGATGCAAAGCGTCATTCATCGGTAATGACAGGATAAAGAGTCATTCACATCAAATAATAATAAGGAGATAAAAATATGAGCAACGTAAGAAATATACATTTTGAGGCAGTGGGCAGCTATTTGCGCCCTGCAGAGTTGAAGGAAGCAAGAGCTAAGTTTGCTGATGGCAAGATTTCTGCCACCGACCTTCGCGCCGTAGAAGACCGGCTGATTACTGAGGTCATCAGTCAGCAGAAGGCGCATCGCCTGCCTTATATCACCGATGGCGAGTTCCGCCGTAGCTATTGGCATCTAGACTTTATGTGGGGATTCAATGGCGTGGAGCATATCGAACTGGAGCATGGCTATCAGTTTCATGGCGAGGAGACAACCAAGGGTTCTATCCAACTGACCGGCAAGATTACCGGCGAGAATCATCCTTTTATCAAGGATTTCCTCTTTGTAAAGCAGTTTGAGGAGTTAGATGCCAATGGCGAATATATCTTCGAGGCAAAGCAGACAGTTCCTGCTCCGGCTCAGTTCCTTGCCGAACTGTTCCGTGGCAAGAATGCCGAGAATACCCGCAAGTTCTATCCTAACACTACCCAGCTGATTGAGGATATTGCTCAGGCTTACCGCACCTTCTTCCAGGAGATTTATGCAGCCGGTTGCCGTACCGTCCAGCTGGATGACTGCACCTGGGGAATGATTGTGGATAGCGATTACTGGAAGGCTAAGGTGGGCACAGGTTTCACCCTTGAACAGGAAGCCCTGCAATATCTGAAGGTGAACAATCTTGCCATCGAGGGCAAACCGGAGGGGTTGACCATCAACACCCACGTATGTCGTGGCAATTATCATTCCTGCTATGCCACCAAGGGTGCCTACGATGCCGTAGCTCCTTATCTCTTCGCTCATGAGGAGGTAGATACCTTCTATCTGGAGTATGACGATGAGCGTTCGGGTGGTTTCGAGCCGTTGAAGTATGTGGCAGATGGCAAGAAGGTGGTTCTGGGTCTGGTAACCTCCAAATCTCCGGTGTTGGAAGATAAGGCTACGGTCATCGCCCGCATCCGAGAAGCAGCCAGATATATCCCCCTCGATCGGCTCAGTCTCAGCCCTCAATGCGGCTTCGCCTCTTGCGAGATTGGTAATAAACTGACCGATGCTGAGCAGTGGGCAAAGATAGATCTGGTGAGAGAGATTTCCGAGGAAGTTTGGGGATAATGATATATTCAAGGAGAAGATGTACCGTCTGTCATGGCTGCACATCTTCTTTTTTTTATTTACTTTTTATCAAAAATGTTTGGTGTTTTCATGAATTACTAGTAACTTTGCACCCCGAAAATTAAAATCATCATTCATTAAGATTATCAGAGAAAATGGAATATATGTCTCAGGAAGGTTACGATGAGCTCGTGGCCGAACTTCAACACATGGTTAACGTAGAGTTGCCAGCCGTTCGCGATGCGATAGCTGAGGCCCGCGACAAGGGCGACCTCAGTGAGAATTTCGAGTATCATGCAGCCAAGCGTGAGCAGGGCAAGCTTTTGAGCCGCATCAGCTTCAAGCAGAAGGTCTTGGAGAATGCCCGTGTCATCGACAAGTCTCGATTGAAGAGCGATACCGTTGGCTTGTTGAGCAAGATTAAGATTACCAATCTCGCCAACAAGTGCAGCATGAATTATACCATAGTAAATCCTCACGAGGCAGATCTCCATAGTGGCAAGATTTCCATCAAGTCGCCTATCGCCAAGGCCCTTCTGGGTAAGAAGGCAGGTGAAGAGGTAATGGTAAAGGTACCAGCCGGCTTGCTCAAATTCCGCCTGGATAGCGTGGAGTTATAATGTATTCTTTAAAAGGAAAACTCCCGATAATTTGAAACTGATCAAACTGTCGGGAGTTTCTCTTTTTATTCTAATATTTTTCCAGAATCTTATTCAGTAAGAAGGTGGCATTCTGGTTTCTTGCCACGCCCTTCTGTATCTTATAAGTATAGGTAACGTCCGTACCTAAATCTATCTCGAAACAATAGTTGTGGAATTTTCCTGATGCATCATTCTCCATCTTTGAAAGTTCCAGATCGTGGGTAGCGATGATGCCGCTCACCGGCTGCTTGGCAATGGCTTCGAGGAACTTTCTCGAACCATTCAGCTTATCCAATGAATTCGTTCCCTTCAGAATCTCATCCAGAATAATCATCGTTCGGAGTGGCTCCTTATTGTCTTCTCCACTTTCCTTGCAGCACTTTCCCTCAGCACTTTCCCTGCAGAACTTCAGCAGCTCCTCCAGTCTTATCAGCTCAGCATTAAAGTAAGAGATGCCATGCGTCAAATCATCGGTGGTTCTCATGCTCGAGAACAATCTGAAACGTGAAATCTTCAGCTGATCCGCAAACACCGGCATACCCGCCATTGCCAGGATATAGTTCACGCCCAGCGAACGCAGGAAGGTACTCTTTCCCGCCATGTTGGCTCCGGTGATGATATAATAGTTGCCGTCCTTGATGGTGAAATCGTTCTTCACCGCCTTGGCACCCAGGAAAGGATGATAGAGATTCTTACCTTCGAACACGATTTCCGGACTTCCGATTCCTGCATTTTCAGAAACATCACTATCTGTATCTGCTTCCGGACTTCCCGAAACAAATTCCGCCTCTTCTGCCTCTGGGTGATTATATCTGAAATCCGCCATCGAAACCATTGCATCCATCTCACTGATGATATGCATCCATTCCTCCATCTTCATCATATAGGTATTCTTCCATTTCAGAAAACTGCGAACCAGGAAGAAATCGCTCAGCATGAAGGCATCGGTGAAGAAAAGACCGAGGAAGTTGCCTCTTCTGTCATACCCCTTCAATATCTTTTCCAGTTGGGCAAAGGAAGGCAGGGCATCTGCCAGGGATTCTTGCATCTCCTTGCCTGATTCGCTATGGAAATTGCGCCTGTTGATAAGCTGAAGTATCTGAGCATAGGCGATGAGCTGATGTCTAAGCTTGCCGCCGTTGCTGTCTATCTTATCAAGTGTCTGCTTGCAGACGAAGAACACCACCATGTATTGAACCAACACCCACCACAGGGCGAAATTCACCGAAACCATATCGCATATCGATAAAATCACGGAACCGATGACTCCGATAATCAGCAGCCATCCGATAACGAGCGAAACCGGAGACCCAAACCATGCCGGCACCTCCATCTTCGAAACCTTCTGCATCGCATCCATCACCGCAGCAGAATCAATCTTCTTCATCTTGCCATTCACCATTTTGCTATCCGCGGTTTGGCTTCTGTTCTTTTCGCCAAGTGCCAGAAATTCCATTCGCCAGTTTTCGCCTTCTCCAGCCAGTTCCTTCTGCAAATCTCTTCTTCTTTTGATATCTTCCAGGCTCAAAGGCGTTTCCCGGGTAAGATTCCTGGCGAGTGCCTCTGAACCGCCCGATGTGATGGTTCGGCAGATGCGGTTGAACAGCGAACTCTTGCCGAAGACATCGAGGTCAAAGGAATAAGGATGCTGCGGATTCTGATAGCAATCGCCCGTCTCGAAAGGCGAGAAATCCCCCTCCAAAGCCTTGATTTCGTCCTGATAAACCTTGAGCAATGCCGAAAGATGCTCTATCTTCTCCTTGTTCTTATCGTCAAGTCGTCTGATTCCCAGATAGGCAATCAGGCACAGCACCGCCCCCATCAGATAGTTCTGCGTATCTCCATCCAATGCGAAATAGCAGATCAGGAAGGCGAGGATGCCGCCAAAAGCCAGCAGCTCGCCCGTTATAAATCCTGTATTCTTACGCTTCAGGGCAGCCACCTCAGCAGCATATCGGCTTACATATTGTTGATAATTCTCCTTGATATTCATACTTTTTCTTTATTTTTCTTTTTTGATGTGCAAAATTAGGGATAAAATCTAGATTTCCAAAATAAATTCTCTCATTTTAAGTCTTTTATACTTATATTCGTGATAGGAATCTAGCTTTTATGACCCCTTGGCAGTAAAAAGTGCTATGAAAATTTGGAGGTTACACAAAAACATCGTATTTTTGCATTAAAATAGTTTGAATAATGAGCAAGTATAATTTTAATATAGACAATTATCATGCTATAGGGCATGCTGATATCGAAATAGAGGGTATCACAGTTATTGTGGGTAGCAATGGCTGTGGAAAAAGCACTATGTCCCGTTGGTTGTATTATATCGTTAATACATTGTCAGTGTTAGACAGTTTCTTTTTCTCTGATTTCAGAGATGTGATTATCAAATCATTAGAGAAATATTCTAATGCGCTGGATGATATCTCAAATTATCTGGATGATGATAAAAAACGATTTTTTGACCATACCTTATCATTGATGACAATGGTAACATTGAGTAATGGTGGTGTGGAGAAGCTCGATTTTTATTATAAAAGAGCGATTGGTTCACTTGATGACATGCTGGTTAACTTTCTTCAGAAAGAGCAGAATTCTCAGCAGGTGCGTCGAGTGCTTAATCTTTTTGGGATTACTGAACAAAATCATGTTCATGAGGATATAGAACGAAATTCCATTCAGTTGTTTTCTGAATATCTTCAGAAATATGAAAACAACAAAAAAAATCGGCCCATCAGTTACTTGAAAGAGAAAATCGCTTCTGTATATCGGGAAAAGGATGGCTTTCCTGCCAGCATAAGCTTTAAGGAAGATGAAGTGGAATTGCTTGTTGATAGACTTGGAAAGATGTATAGTTTAAATAATGCCATATATATAGGAACACCAGCAGCTATTTCTCTTCGTCAATCAGATAGGGTTCTGATGACTTCCTTGGCACATAAAGTGGTTCACGTAAATGAAAAAGGAAGTGAGATTACCGGCAAACAGGAATTACTTCATTCTATTAATAAAATGATAGATGGTTCTATTGTAGAAAAGGAAAATTTCGATGCTGTTGATTTAGTTTATCACAGCAACAATGGTAAGGATATTAGAATTGAAGATATAGCATCGGGATTCAAACCGCTGGTTTATATGCTTCGTCTGATAGAAAACGGGTGGCTGACAGAAAACACTTTGTTGGAGATTGATGAGCCTGAAACAAATCTTCATCCACAATGGGTGGTTGAGTTGGCGCATCTTCTTGTTCGCATCAACAAAACATTTGGAACCAAGATACTCATCACGAGTCACAATCCCGATATGGTATCGGCTATCAGGTATATCTCTGAAAAAGAAGGCTTGTTGAATACTACTCGCTTTTATTTGGCAGAGCAAAGTGAAGGTACAGATTCGTTCTACTATAAGAATTTGGGTTGTGACATCGAACCTGTATTTGAATCATTCAATAAATCTTTTGATACTCTTCAGAAATACGTAGAGAACTATGGCGAAATTTAAGATTGGCAATTATCAGGGAATCAAGATTGATTGTTGGACAGCAAAAGATTTAGTCGGCTTGCATCATTTGATGAAGCAGGAGGGATGCCCAAATTCAGAAAATCTTTTCTCTGACACAGATAAGGCAATAGAACTTGATGATGTTCAGAGACGAATTTCTCAAAAACATCATGCTGATAAGAAATCTTCTGCAGATATGCTATTGCATGTGAATGATAAGAGATTACTTTTGGCCGATGCAAAATTCCGACTAAGCAATACCAGAAATTTGGATTCAAAGGAGATAGTAAAAAAGGTTAGTGAATCAAAGACAATGGTTACTTCTAACTATTCTTTTGATAACAGTTTCTATGTTTTGCTGACAAAGAAAGCTACAACTCCTTCCAATTTAAATAGGCTTAGAAGAAATGTAGGAAATAATCCAAATTATCAATTTATGGATGCCGTTGAATTTCATAAACTGTTCGAGGATTTATGTTTGAACTCCGTTCCTGATGTCTTGAAAACTCAGAAACGGAGTTTTTTATAACTTTTTTCTGTCTTTTTTTCAAGTATTATGAATTTTTCTCCATCCATTTATTGTAGGATACATTCTCCTCTTTCCACTTATCCTTTGCTTCCGCCTGATTCTTCGGATATCCGATGATGAGGGTGTTGAGCGGAATCATCTTCTTGGGCAGATGCTGCAGTTGCTGTATTCCCTTGTATCGTTCTTTCAGAGGATAGAGGGCTGTCCATACACCGCCGAGTCCCAGGCCGTGAGCCATCAGCAGAATGTTCTCCGTGGCTGCCGAACAGTCTTGAATCCAGAACTCCTGCTCTGTGCCTTCCAGCGTCTTGTCCAGACATCCGCAAACCACGATGGCGAGCGGTGGCATGTCTGTATAGCTTCTCACCGATGTACGGCTCATGATATTTTCAAAAATCAGATTCTTTTCCATCATTTTGCTGCATTTCTGATTTTATCTTATGCGGCATTATTTATCAAGAAACGCCGCATATTTTGCGGCAAAGATACGAAAAAAACGCCGCATCACCAAATTATTTCGTTTTTATCGCCCGATACATCATGTAGTAGGCGTATATATAAGCCGATGTCGTTGTTATCATACTGATGATGTTCATGCAGGTGAAGGCTGCCTGCTGGGTGTTACCTGCCAGATAAAACACTGCAACAGGGAGAATATTTGAGCATAGCAGCCATGCAATGAAAACCAGGACAAGGGCTATGCCCAGTTTGCGCATGTTGCCCCTGTGCTTGCTGCACAGATGACAGCCGGCTACCAGGGAGGCGATGACGGAAATCAGGCTCATCGTGCTTTCTGTCCAGGTGAGTATGGAAGCCATTTGGGTAATCTGTCCGTTCTGCATCATCGTTACGAGATGAAGATTGAAGCATTGGCCCAGGATGAATGAGAGCACATAGTAAAGTACCATCAACTCGCTGCAGCGTCGTAGCAATTTTACGCCTGCCGGTAGCGTGTAGCGGAATATTCCCCATAAAGCTATAGGGGCGAGCTGCAAGACCAGTTGCTTGATGGTAACCAGGATGGGACTTATTGGAATCAGGATGGGACTTGTTCTGAAGGATAAACCCGCTTGTCTGCAAACAGAAAATGCCAGCGAAAACAATGCGAAAATGCAATATGCATACATGGCATATTGTGCAATGCGATTTATATCTATAGAATAACTTTTTCTTTCCATAATTCTACGTTTGATGATTTTATAAACAGCTTATCTTGCATAAAGCCATTGCAAAGATACGAAGTTTTTGGGAAATTCTAGCAAAATTAGGTGGAAAATGTTTGGCTATGATATATACTTGTTAAAAGAATGGCAGAGAGACCGATAAAAACTCTTAAAAATCATAACGTATCTTCTTGAATACCAGTATTTGTTGTTATCTTTGCACGGTATATACTAATAACGCAGTGTATCAATTAGTTAACCAATATGACACCTTGAAACAAGGGGCATGGGTAGTGACAGGTCTGAAGAAGGATGGAAGCGAGGCGATGCGTCGTACTCTGATGCTCTATGTCAACGAGAGCGGATTCTATGCTTTAGTTCTCGGCTCTAAGCTTTCTACTGCCGTGAAGTTCAAAAACTGGGTTACGGCTGATGTGCTGCCACAGATTCGCAAGACGGGTGGTTATCCATGTTTGTTATTGCATTTAGATATTGATTTAGGATAAGAAAGTAACTTTTTGTAACTCAAAAACATAAATATTTGAATTTTTGTTTGGTGGTTAGTGAATTTTATTATACCTTTGCAACCGAATACATTTTTTTATATAAAACTTGTAAAGGGTAACTGGCAATATATAAAGAGGTGTATTCAAGATAAAGAGAGATAATAATTATAAGAAGAGACAGATATTATGAGAATGAAGGTTTTATTTGCTTCCCTGTTGCTGGCTGCTTCGGGGCAAGTGCTGGCACAGTCTTCCGGACAGGTTGGGGGACAGGTCTTCGATGAGAACGGAGACCCTGTAGTAGGTGCCCAGATCATGGTGAAAGGTTCCAAGACTGGAACCGTGACCGACATTGATGGTAAGTTCAGCTTACCGAGTGCTAAAAAAGGAGAGGCGATAGTCATCACCTATCTCGGTATGGATTCCCAGACCTTGAAGGCGGCTCCAGGCATGAAGGTAAGCATGCACTCTCAAGACCGCCAGCTCGACGAAGTGATTGTTGTGGCATACGGCGAGCAGAAGAAATCCTCTTTCACGGGTTCAGCAGGCGTAGTGGATGCAGATAAAATAGCCGTGCGTCAGGTAACCAATGTGGTAGATGCCCTCAATGGTCAGGTAGCTGGTGTGCAGATGATAAATACATCTGGCAATCCGTCTTCTACCCCTACCATCCGTGTGCGCGGTATCAGCTCCATCAATGCAGGTCAGGATCCGTTGATCGTGGTAGATGGTGCACCTTATTATGGTTCCTGGAGTGACATCAACCCAGCGGATGTGGCTTCTGTTACCGTATTGAAAGATGCGGCAAGTAATGCACTCTACGGAGCCCGTGGTGCCAATGGTGTCATTATGATTACCACCAAGAATCCGCAGGTGGGCAAGACCGTCATCACTGTTGATGCCAAATGGGGCAGCAATAGCCGTGGCTCTCAGACTTATGATATGATATCCGATCCCGGTCAATATTATGAGACACATTATAAGTCATTATATAATTACTATACCAATGGCAAGGGTATGTCAGCTTATGCGGCTCATGTGGCTGCCAATAATGCGATTGGTGGTTCTTCAGAAAAGGGCGGATTGGGTTATATCTGCTACAATGTGCCTGAGGGACAGTATCTCATTGGGGATAATGGAAAGCTGAATCCTAATGCCACATTGGGCAATAAAATCTCTTATAACGGAAAGGACTATACGATTAGTCCGGACGATTGGCTCAAGGCGGCTTACCGAAACACCCTCCGGCAGGAGTATAATATGAATGTGAATGGTGGAAACGACAGTTCCCAGTTCTATGCTTCGTTGGGCTATCTGGATAACCCTGGTATCGCATACGGCTCTCAGTTTAAGCGATATACTGCACGCCTGAAGGCTACCTATAAGGCAAATGAATGGCTGAAGGTGGGTGGTAACGTAAACTATGCCCATACTGTTACAGATTATGCCACAGAGGTAGATTCTAATGGAAAAAACAGTTCTACCAATACCTTCTACATGGTCAATACCATCGCTCCTATCTATCCGCTGTATCTCAGAGATGGCAATGGCAATATCATGACCGATGATAATGGTAAGATATATGATTATGGTAACGGAATGAATGCAGGCTTGAATCGACCTGTACTCTCTCAGGTCAACCAGTTGAAGAATGACCAACTTCAGGCATCCCATTCTGTAGGAAATACTTTCGGTATCAATGGCTTTGCTGAGATTACCCCAACATTTGTCAAGGGACTGAAGATTACCTTGAACGGTACGGTGGATGACTATGAATATCGCTATCAGAGTACCCAGCAGCCTTATTATGGATTTGGTGCAACGACTTATCCTAATGGTGAGGTAACCGTAGGACATTACCGTTATTATACTGTCAACTTCCAGCAGTTGGTAAACTATGCCCGTTCTTTTGGTCTGCACAACATGACATTGTTGTTGGGCCATGAGAACTATAAGCAGACTTATGAATACGTATATGGCGGCCGTTCCAACATGTTCTCTTTCAAGGAAAACCATGAGTTGGCAGGTGCTATCACTAATGAGCCGACATATTCTAATCAGACCAATTACAACACCGAAGGTTTCTTCTTCCGTGGCCTGTATGATTATGATGGCAAGTATTTCGGCCAGGTATCTTATCGCCGTGACGGTTCATCCCGCTTTTCTCCAGCCCATCGCTGGGGCGATTTCTATTCTTTCGGTGGTGCCTGGATACTGACCAAGGAAGATTGGATGGCAGGCACCAAGTCTTGGCTCAACATGTTGAAGGTGAAATTCTCTTTCGGTCAGCAGGGTAACGATGCCATCGGTAACAACCGTTATCTGGATACATACGGCATCGGTAGCATGAATGGTGACATGGCGCTGACCTTTGCTTCAAAGGGTAATGATAAGATTACCTGGGAGACCAATACCAATATCAACGCAGGTCTTGAATTCGAACTCTTCAAGGGTCGTCTGACCGGTGATGTGGAGTATTTCTACCGCAAGACCACTGACATGCTCTGTTTCATCAGCGTGCCTATGTCAATGGGTTATGCAGGCTATTACTCTAATGTGGGTAACATGGTGAACCGTGGTGTAGAACTGAATCTTGCAGGGGATGTAATCCGCACCAAGGATTTTGCGTGGAACATCAATCTCAATGCCACCCACTATACCAATGAGATAACGAAGCTTTATGAAGAGAACAAGAACGAGATGCTGAGCGGATATGCCGGTTATCATAACGGTTCTTATTATTATGGTGAAGGATTGCCTATCTACACCTGGAGACTGAAGAAATATGCGGGTGTAAATGAGAATGGAGAATCCACATGGTATGTTGAGAACGAAGATGGTTCGTTGGGTAAGTCAGCAAAATGGTCGGAAGGCTCTTATTTTGCCTGTGGCGACCCTACTCCTGATCTTTATGGTGGATTTGGTACATCGTTGTCGTTTAAAGGTATCGATGTCAGTGTGAACTTCACTTATTCCATCGGCGGCAAATCTTACGATTCAGGTTATCAGAGTCTGATGGGTGTTCCTTATGACAGCTGGACAGGTTTCAATTTCCATAAGGATATGCTGGATGCCTGGTCTCCAAGTAACAGAGGATCCAACATCCCTCGCCTCCAGTATAATGATACGGATGCAAGCTCATCTTCTGACCGCTTCCTGATCAATGCAAGTTACCTCAACCTGCAGAGCATCAATATCGGTTATACCTTGCCCAAGAGCCTGACACGTCGTTTGGGCTTGACTAAGGTTCGTGTCTATGGTGCGGCAGACAATGTCTATTTGTGGAGCAAGCGAAAGGGATTCGATCCTCGCACAAGTTTCACCGGCTCACCTAGCAATGAGCAGTATGCGTTTGTTCGTACCATCTCTGGTGGTATTACACTTCAATTTTAAACTGTTAGATTAGGAGATTTTTATATTAAGGAGAATTTTATATGATGAACAATATATTTCGCAAGGTTTCTCTGTTCACAGTAGTGCTCTCTTCATGCTTGATGATGCAGAGCTGTCTGGAGGAGGAACTGCCAAAGGATTATGCAACAGGCAGTCAGGTGCAGGGGTCTGAGACGGCTCAGCAGGGCTTGCTGACCGGCTTGAGTGCCTATATGGTAAAGAGTGGTGTGTATGGAAACGGTTCGGCTTACGACAACGGTTATCCCAGCCAGATGATTATCCGTGATGTGATGACGGCAGATATGCCTGTTTATAATGCAGATTACGACTATTTCTCATCTATAGAGAATGGTAAGGGGCTCCGTAGCCCATTCAATTACACCTATTTCTACTATTATGGTTTGGTGAACAATGCCAACAGTATCATCTCGTCGCTCGATGTGGAAGGAGCATCTGAATCTGCAAAAGCGTCTGCCGGTGTGGCTTATGCTTACCGTGCTTTGGCATACCTGGATATGGCAAGAATGTTTGAATTCAAGAAGACTGGATTCTCTGACTTTGATGCCAAGGCAGCCAAGGTTATGGGACTTACCGTGCCTATCGTGACCGAGAAGACTACTGCCGTTGAGGGTAAGAACAATCCTCGTGTACCTTATTATACAATGTATCGCTTCATCCTGCACGACCTGAATAAGGCTGAGGCATACTTGAAGGGCTATAAGCGTACGGGCAAGGAGCAGCCGGATGAGAGCGTGGTAGATGGTTTGAAGGCACGCTTCTGGTTGGAACTGGGTTCTCGTTTTTATGATTCGGCAGATGATCTGACAGCCCAGTTGGCTCATGAGAATGATGCTGACGGCTATGATGCCTTGGGCATTACGGCGGTTAATGACTGTTTTGCCAAGGCTGCCTCATACGCACAGGCTGCCATCGACAATTCCGGTTGCCAGCCAATGTCTCAGAGCGAATGGTATAATAAGAAGACAGGTTTCAATACAGCTAATTCTTCCTGGATATGGAAGGCTTCGCTGGGAACAAAGGAACAATTGGGCAGCTGGTACCATTCCTGGATGGGTACGGTATCTTCTGAATCTACCGCATTCTCCATGGGTGGTTATGGCAAGGCTTACCGTATGATAGGTGCTTCGCTCTATAATCAGATACCTGATGCCGACTGGCGAAAGAAGACTTGGGTTGCCCCTGAGGATGCTGGCAAGGCTGAGGTTCCAGCAGGCTATTCTACCTTGCTGGATGGAGCAGGATGGGCTAAACTGCCTGCTTACACCAACCTGAAGTATCACCCAGGCTCTGGTAATTTGTCTGATCTCTATGTGGGCTGTTTGTGTGATATTCCATTGATGCGTGTAGAAGAGATGTATCTCATCTATATTGAGGCCATTGCCCATACAGAAGGGGTGGATGCTGCCAAGACCGTATTGAATGATTTCATGAATGCTTATCGCTATACAGATGGCTCTTATAAGTGTCAGGCTACAGACATCGAATCACTTGAAGATGCCGTGCTGCTTCAGAAACGTATCGAACTCTGGGGAGAGGGACTGCTGTATTTTGATTATAAGCGTCTTAAGAAAACTATTGTCCGCACCTATACGGGTACCAACTTCCTGGAGAGTCACCGCTTGAATTCCAAGTATGGTTTCGTGGCTCCATGGATGGATTGTTATATCCCTGAATATGAGAAGAGTTCTAATCCGGCTGTGGTACTGAATCCTGACCCTACAAGTGTGGTAGAGGCAAAGAGTGAGTAAATGAGGAGATTTTTCAATCTTAAAAATGGAATTGACAATGAAGAATATAAAGTTTTTTAGATATTTGGGGCTTGCCATCTCGGCTGGTCTCCTGTTGGGGTTCTCTTCCTGCAGCGATGACGATGATTATGCGCCAGGCAATCCTGCCCCAGACAATTGCATGGGAGTGTATTTTGCTGCTGGCAATGCGGCAGAGTTTATTCTTACTCCAGACCAGGAAACCGTTAATGTGAAGGTTTGCCGTAAGGTAGCCGCTGAGGCTGCGAGTGTTCCTGTCAAGGTAGAGTATACTGATACAACTGCCATTCAGGTGCCTGCAACGGTGGAGTTTGCCCAGGGCGAGAAGGAGGCTACGCTGACCATTTCCGTAAAGGGCTTGACACCTAAAAAGAAATTTGGTTTCAAGATAGATGTCGATGAAGCCTATGCCGATCCTTATACCAAGCAGGATGGCAGTACGGTGCTGCAGTCGTCGGTGCTGGTTTCTCAGTGGACGAAAGTACTGGAGAATGTGCAGTTCTATTACGCAGGTTTCACAGATTTGCCTGTTACCTATTCTGATATCTACCAGCTGGAAGGTGTCAATCAGTTTTATATCACCAATATGTTGGGTTCGGGTGCTGATCTTTATTTCAAGATTAATGGCACTTTCAATGCCGATAATCTGGCTGATTGCTCCGGTGAACTGGTTCCTGAGGAAGGAAAGGGTGCTGCCATATATGACCATCAGACCTATAAGGAAAACTATATCGTAGCTGGTGTTGATTCTTCTACAGGTGACTATTTGTGGAACTGGACGGTAGGAGATATAAATATCAACTCTTTCATGTGGTATGGTGGATATGGCTATAGTACCTATTCTTATATAGACTTCACAAAGAAATACATCTATCTGAATGGATATATAAATTCCAGTGTTGAGCAGCAGTCTGTAAATGTGTATGGCGTTTGGTAGAAATATCGAATGATTTCCTAAAGATTTTGGACTTATGAAGAAGATTTTTATATTTTCTCTGATGTTGGCTTCTTTCCTTTGCTCTGAGGCAAAGGAGCCTTCAGCAGAAATTGGAGATAGCCAGTGAGGTGCTGGGGGAGCGTTTGCCTTCTGTTGGCGGAAAAACTTCTCGTGGAGGAGCAGGTGAGAACCTTCGGGTTATGCGCCAGACGGATGCTTATACGGTTGTAGGACGCAACCGGAACGGATTTGTAGTTCTCGCCAATGATGATGCGTTCAAGGCTGTGATAGGTTATTCTGACGAGGGTACTTTTGGTGATAATCCTGCCTTGGGCTGGTTCTTGGATAGAATTAATGACGCTTCACTTCGTACTGCTTCTACGGGTTATCAGGTTATCCCTGCAGGTTGCAAGTCGAGTGTTGAGCATCTGGTTACTACAAAATGGGGCCAGGATGCTCCTTTCAATAGCCAGTGCCCACAAGTGAATGGTAAAAACTGCTGGGTGGGGTGCGTGGCTACGGCTATGGCACAGATTATGTCTGTATACCAGTATCCATCCCGTGGCAAGGGTGTCGCTTCTTATAGCGTCGGCGACGAGAAACGTACTGCTATGCTGAGTATGGGAGAGTATAAGTGGACAGAGATGTTGCCTGCTTATTCGGGTGATAACTACAGTTCGGAACAGGCTGCCGCAGTAGCCAAGTTGATGTTTCATTGCGGTTGTGTGGCTGGTATGAATTATTCTCTTGATGGCAGTGGCGCGTCTTTGCAAGATGCTGCGGCTGGTATGAAGAAGCATTTCGGCTATCTTACCCAGTACTATGGCTATAAGGATTATCCCCAGACCAATAACTATGATGATGCAGCCTGGAAAAAGGTTATTTACCGGGAATTGAGCGCCGGGCATCCTATTCTGTATGCCGGTACATCCAATAAGAAGGGAAACGACAAGACTTCTTCCCATGCCTTTGTGCTGGATGGTTATGATGCTGATGGAAACGTAGGAGTGAATTGGGGGTATGGTGGTTTAGGTGATGGCTATTTCGACTTGAGCCTCCTTCCTCTGGAGTATACGGATAATGGTGTATCCGTTGATGAGGAGTATCAGTGATATCAGGAAATGGTGGTTATTCATTGCCCTGATGATAGTGAAATAGATTATGATTTGACTTCGGGATTAACTCCTGTTGTCGGTGTTACTAAGCCTTGCAGTTCCGATGTTTATGATATCAATGGCCGAAAGGTATCGCTCCCGGTGAAACATGAGGGTATCTATATCCAGGGTGGCAAGAAATATATAGTAAAGTAGATTTCTCATCAATTGCAGATAATTAAAAAATCCCGCAGGTATGTTGTTGCCTGTCGGGATTTTGTTGTTATATAAATAGCTATCTTATTTTTTTCTCTCATCAATCGGCTATCACCATGCAGAGTCTGAGCACATTTTCTTCGAAGTGCTCCTTGTCTATGGCATTGTTCTTGAGCAGGGAACGGTAGTTGTATACGGTTTGTGGCGAATAAGACAGGATGCCGGCTATCTTGGAACTTTCGGTGATGCCTAATCTTAACAGGGCGCACACACGGAGGATAGGGGGCATTTCCCCATTCTCTTTCAGTTGGATGTGAGCCGATTCTGTGAGTTGCTGGTTCAGCTCAGTTATAAAAGTTGGGTACAGAGACAGGAATGCCTTGTCAAATTCCGTCAGAAACTCCTTGTTCTCCTTCTCAGTATTGGTTGAGGAAGAAAGGAGGCTCAGCAGCTCCTTACTCTGGTTGGCCTTGATCTTTCTTACTGCCAAGGTGCGCAGTTTGCAGTTCCTCTCTATGTTCTTATAGCACAGGTCTATATACACCTTTATCAGTCTCTCGCGCTTCTGGTTGGTGTCCTTCAGCTCGTCGTTGATAAGGTGCAACTGGCTGTTGAGAACTTCCATTTTTGCCGATGTAGCCGTGATTTCGTCTTTCTTCTGTTTCAGAAGTTTGTTCTTCTTACGGATGAACAGACTGCTAAGTCCCACTCCGAGCAAGAGCAGGAAAATGACCGACAGCGCAATGTAGAGCATGCTGTTGGTGGCTCTGATGTCATCTGTATAGGCATTGGTAATCATCTGCAATTTGGATGAAATCTCAATGCGGCGCAACCGGTTGTTGTATGCATAAGCATCTTCCAGGGATAGGTTGATGTATTCCTGGGCTTTGTTCAGACTTCTGGTCTTATGTTTGTAAATGAAGAGTGCGATGTCTTGCAGGGCTACATTTTCTTTTGTGGCAGAAGTGACGTCTGAGATGGCTGCAACCAGCAGGTAATGCTCCATTAGCTTTAGGTTGTTGGCTTTCTTATAGACCTCAGAAAGCGCAAAGGCGGTCATGGCATGGAGACGGCTGTCCGGTTTTTCCATACTCAGTGCTTTTTTGTAGTATTGGATGGTCTTGTTATTGTTGGAATGATTGCTGTAATAGTAAAACTCTCCCAGCAGGTAGTAATAGAATGCATCTTTCTTTGGCGATAGTTCTAATGTTTTCTTCAGGCATTCCACTTTCTGCTGGTCGTAAATCTTGCTGAATTCATTGTTTTCACAATAGGTTGACCAGTTGTTGTATAGTCCGTAAAGTGTATAATAGTATTGAAACTGATAATCAAGCGGATCTTCTTTCTTGGGTTCTATCTTCTGCATGATGTTTTTTGCTTCAGCATAGAATCCACGTGTGATAAGCAGGCTGGTTTGGCTAAGTTGGAATCTTTTATGATATAAGATGTTGTTGCTCTTTTGGGCAAGAACAAGGCCTTTTTTTACGTAAGTCATCGCCGAATCATACTCGTAGGCTTTGTATCCATTGGCGAGTTGCTCGTAAAGCTTGAGCTTGTCCTCGTTGCTGGTTACATATTTGGCACCCTGCTTGATGTCGTTCAGACTTTTCTCTTTTACTTCTACATAATGCGCACGTTTTTCTATGGCAGCATCCAGCTGTTTGTAGAGCTGGCTGTTGTCTGCTTTTGCGCATAGTGGTAGTAGTATCAGTAGTACGATAGTTATAAAATGTCTCATGTTTCTTATGTCTTAAAGATTCTGCTGCAAAAGTAATAAAAAACTTTCAGAATCTCGCATCTACTAACGTGTTTTTTTTGAAAATATTTAATTTACTGATATTCAGCCTGATAAATTGGATAGTAGATAATTGTAATCTACCAAAAACCTACTAATCGCAACAACCTATTGAATTTTGACGTATTTTTGCGGCATCAAACAATTTTAATCGTTATAAACCTATAGATTATGGATAAAAACAACCTTTCAAAGAAAGTAGGTCTGCTGTTAGCAGGATGCTTTATTACTTTTAATGCTCTTGGTCAGACAACCATTAAGGGTCAGGTGGTAGATGCTACAGGTGAACCTGTCATTGGTGCCAGCATTCTGGTGAAAGATACCAAGAATGGTGCAGTGTCCGACTTGGATGGTAACTACAAGCTTGACAATGTTAAGGATGGTTCCGTCCTGGTATTCTCTTATCTGGGCTACCGTACCCAGGAAATTCCTGTAAAGGGAAATCATGTTATCAATGTTTCGCTGAAAGAAAACGACGAGGTGCTCGATGAGGTGGTTGTCGTTGGTTATGCTGTGGGCAGCAAGCGCACGGTGTCGGGTGCTGTCGACCGCATCAAGAAAGAAGATATGAACAAGGGGGTGGTAACCAGTCCTGCCGAGGCCTTGAAGGGTAAGGTTGCGGGTGTTATCATTTCTCAGGCTGGCGGCGATCCTACCAGTTCGCCAAGCATCCGTGTTCGTGGAACCTCTTCTCTTTCAGGTGGTAACGACCCGTTGATTATCATCGATGGCGTCTTTGCTGATATGACGATGTTCAATTCTCTGGCTCCTGGTGATATTGAGAGTCTCACCATCCTGAAGGATGCTTCTGAGACTGCCCAGTATGGTTCACGTGGTGCTTCCGGTGTCATAGTTGTTACCACAGCAAAGGGCAAGTTGGGCTATTCCAGCCTGAGCTATAATGGCCAGTTTGGTGTCAATACAGTCTATAAGAATCTGGATCTGATGTCGGCTTCAGAATATCGTGAGACTGCCAAGTCTTTGGGCCTGACCTATACCGATATGGGTGGCGATACCAATTTCCTCGAGGAGATTGAGCGCAATGTGGGCCTCACACAGAATCATAACATCTCTTTCTCTTCGGGTACAGACACTTCCAGTCTTCGTGCTTCTCTGGGATTCGTTCTCCGTCAGGGTGCCTTGAAGAATTCTGATATGAAGAATTTTACAGCAAAGCTGGATGGAACCCAGTATCTCTTCGACAAACATCTGAAGCTGGAACTGGGCATATTCGGTTCTCAGCGTAATAGCAATATCCAGTATGATATGCACAAGATGTTCTATTCTGCTACAGCCTATAACCCTACTTATCCTAATGTAAGAAACGACAAGGGCGAATGGGATGAGGATCTGCTTGCCAATGAAGTCTGGAATCCACTGGGATTGCTCGATATTGATGACTTCTACAAGGATGCCTCTGTTAATGTTCATGGCAAGGCAACGGTCAACATCATCGATGGACTCACTGTAAGTGCCTTTGGTTCATACAATTATTGGAACCGTGACAATAAGTTCTATATTCCTAACAATATCCAGATGGGTAAGCTGAACGGTAACGGATGGGCTTATATCGCCAATACCAACCGCAAGGACTATATGGGCAACGTCATGGTGAATTTCTCCAAGGATTTCGGCAAGCATCACATTGATGCCTTGGCTCTGATGGAGGGACAGAAGTACACCTACGACTGGAACTCACAGGAGGCACATGGATTTGATACCAATTACTTCAAGTTTAATAACATGAAGGCTGCTGCCAATGTGAGCTGGGGTAATCTGCAGTCTAACTACACCGAATATACCCTGAGCTCTTATATGGCTCGTGTCAACTATATGCTGGCTGACAAATACATTGCTACCGTCAATGTTCGTACCGATGGTTCTTCTAAGTTGGGTAATGGTCAGAAGTGGGGCTGGTTCCCTTCTGCTTCCTTGGCATGGGTAATCAGCAATGAGCCTTGGATGAAGAAAATCAAGCAGATAGACAATTTCAAAATTCGTGCAGGATATGGTGTGACCGGTAATCAGGATGCCATCGATCCTTATACTTCTCTCGCCCTGATGGAGCCTAATGGTGTAACTACCGTCAACGGCGCAGCAAGTACTACTTTTGCGGTTACCTCCAACAGCAACCCTGATCTGAAGTGGGAGGTAAAGAAGACATTTGATGCCGGTTTCGACCTGTCGATGTTCAAGCAGCGTCTCAACGTAACCTTCGACTGGTACACTTCTGAGACATCAGATATGCTTTATACCTATACCGTGCCGGTACCTCCTTTCACTTACGACCGTCTGTTGGCCAATATGGGTACCATGACTAATATGGGATTTGAACTGGCTGTTCGTGGTGACATCATCAAGACAAAGGACTTCACCTTCAATTCCGGTCTGAATTTCTCTTATCAGAAGAACAAGCTGAAGAAGTTGAGCGGTACCTACAAGGGACAGCCTATGACAACGAGCGAGCATATCTCTGTTGCCACCGTAGGTGCGGCTGGTCTGGTACATAATAATGGCGTAACCTATCTCATTGAGGGACAGCCTGTAGGTGTATTCTATCTGCCTCATTGCACAGGTATTGATGAGAATGGACAGTATATCATCGAAGACCTTGATGATAATGGTACCATTGATACGGGTGACAGTGGCGACCGCAAGGTTTGCGGACAGGCAATTCCTAAGTACTTCCTCGGCTGGGATATGAGCTTCAAGTACAAGAACTGGGATCTGACTATGCAGTTTAACGGTGCTTTCGGTCATAAGATTTACAATGCTACATCCATGACCTTGAACAATATGAGTAATTTCCCAACCTATAATATCCTGAGCGGTGCACAGCATCTCAATAATGGCAAGGGTATCCATGATGTTCAGATTTCTGATTACTGGCTGGAAAAGGGTGACTATATGAACTTCGAGTACGCTTCTCTGGGATACACCTTCACCAAGGATATGCTCAAGTGGAAGTTCATCAACAACATTCACCTTGCATTGTCTGTCAACAATATCTGTACCCTCACAGGTTACAAGGGCTTGACTCCAATGATCAACTCTGCAACCATCAGTGGTGGCAATCTGGGTGTTGACGACAAGAACATCTATCCTCTGAGCCGTACTTATACTCTGTCGCTCTCAGTGAATTTCTAAATGTTTTCACATAGAATAGATAACAAGTTCTAATATAAGAATTACATTATTAATATATAAAGGATTACAGTTATGAAACAATATATTATAGGTTCGATGCTTCTTTCATCGATATTACTGGCTAGTTGCTCACTGGATGAGACTCCACGAAGCAAGTTTTCTGAGGAGGAGGCTTTCAGTACCCCTAAGCTGGTATATGTAAACACAGTAGCTAACGTATATTCTTCCATCGGAAATGGATTGTATGGAAGCGATGGTGGCTCGGTACACACCTTCCAGGAGTTCTCTTCTGATGCCAGTATGATTCCTGGTCGTCAGGGTGACTGGGTAGATGGTGGAACCTGGCAGAATATCTTCCTCCACAACTTTGAGTCGTCTGTAAGCAAGTATAACGATGTGTGGAACAACCTGTATCGTGTCATCGGTCTTGCCAATTCTTCTATCGACCGACTCAACAAGTACCTGGGTGAGCATCCGGAGTATGCTGAATATGTATATGAATTGAGAGCCCTTCGTGCTGTCTATTATTACTATGTGATGGATCTCTTCGGACAGGTGCCATTGGTTGTTTCTTCTCAGGTGAGTGCTAACGAGGTGAATCAGTCCAACCGCTCTGATGTCTTCAAGTTTGTCACTTCTGAGTTGGCAGAATGTATTCCTCATCTTTCAGACAGTAAGAGCCAGAACGAGGGTGAATATTATGGCCGTATCACCAAGGCTGTGGCATATATGTGTATGGCTAAGTGTGCCATCAATGCACCGGTCTATACCATCGATGATACCACTCCAACCAGCTACAGCGCCTTTGTAGGAACAGATAAGAGCGGCAAGGCTACTGCCAGCGAGGAGCAGGGAAAGACGGTTTCGGAAATGGGCAAAAATATAAATATCACTTTGGATGGTGAAACTCGCAATGCGTGGGAAACAGCAGTCTATTGTGCTGATCAGATTGCCAGCTTGGGTTACCGCCTGCAGCCTAGCTATGCCGACAACTTCATCGTAGCCAACCAGAATTCTGTGGAGAATATCTGGACCCGCCCGAATGATTGCGTCAACTATAAGATAGAGGATTACAACATCGTCCGCACCCTGCATTACAACCATGGCGGTGCCATCGGTTACCAGGGCTGGAATGGAGCCTGCTCTTCCAAGCAGCAGATGCTGGTATATGGCTATGGAACGGCTAACCCTGACCCTCGTCTGAAACTCAACTTCTATACTGACAAGGATTATATGGAGGAGACAGGAAAGCCTGTAGAGGACGGTGCTACAGATAAGCCGCTGGAGTATATGCCATTGGCTGTAAAGGTGGATTTCACTGCTGCCGATGACCCTCATGCCATGAAGTGTTCCGGTGCCAGAATGAAGAAGTATGAGTTTGACAAGTCCACTACCCAGCAGTATAGCTTCAACAACGACCTGGTGATCTGGCGTTATGCCGATGCCTTGCTCCTGAAGGCTGAGGCTGAGTATCGTATGGGTAACAAGGCTGAGGCTCTCACAATTGTCAATGAGGTTCGTGGCCGTGTTGCTGCTACACCTCGTACAGAACTTACGCTCAATGACATTCTGAATGAACGTATGCTGGAACTGGCTTGGGAGGGAGTACGCCGCCAAGACCAGATCAGATTCTGTACCTTTACAGAGCCTACTGCTGACCGCTTCAAGGGTGTGACCCACAATGCTTCTGCAGGTGATTACAATGATGATACGCAGGGCTATACCATGGTTTATCCTATCCCTTATGCCGTGCTCAACTTGAACAAGAAACTCGGCCAGAATCCTGGTTATACTAAGTAGTCAATCATAAACTAAAAATGAAGAATAATATGAAAAAACTCTTTTTGCTCGCAAGCCTTCTGATGGCTTTTGGCATCTCAGCAGATGCAGGAGACATCACTTCTCCTAACGGACAAATCAAGGTGAACTTCACCTTGGATGGCACTGTGCCTACCTATAGTGTGACCTATCAGGGCAAGACCATCATCAAGCCTAGCCGTCTGGGTTATCAGCTCGCCAAGGGCGGCAAGGATGGCAAGGATCTGCTTTCTGATTTTAGTGTCATCAATGAGAAAACTTCCACTTTCGATGAGACCTGGACTCCTGTTTGGGGAGAGAACAAGTCTATCCGCAATCATTATAATGATATGCTGGTAGAGTTGAAGCAGAATTCTACAGACAGTTATATGAACGTTCGCTTCCGTGTCTATGACGATGGAGTAGGATTGCGCTATGAGTTCCCTCAGAAAGGCAGTCTCAACTACTTTACCATCAAGGAAGAGCGTACAGAATTTGCCATGACGGGCGATCATACCGCCTGGTGGATTCCGGGTGATTACGATACCCAGGAGTATGAATACACCAAGACCCGTCTGTCGGGCATCCGTCCAGCCCTGCATGCTGCTGTCAGCAGCAATCTCTCACAGACTGTCTTTTCAGATACCGGTGTACAGACCTCACTCCAGTTGAAGACTGATGATGGTATCTACATCAACTTGCATGAGGCTGCCTTGGTAGATTATCCAGCCATGCATCTGAACCTGGATGACAAGACCATGACTTTTACCTCTTGGCTTACCCCAGATGCACAGGGTATGAAGGGATATATGCAGACTCCGTTCAAGAGTCCTTGGCGTACGATGGTCATTACAGATGATGCCCGCAAGGTGTTGTCTTCCAACCTGATTCTCAATCTCAATGAGCCTTGCAAGATCAAGGATACCTCCTGGATTCATCCTGTAAAGTACGTGGGTGTATGGTGGGAGATGATTTCCGGTAAGGGTGAGTGGGCTTATACCCATGATTATCCTACCGTGAAGTTGGATGGAACCGACTATGCACATGCCAAGCCATCGGGCAAGCATTCTGCCAACAATACCAATGTGCGCCGTTACATCGACTTCGCTGCAGCCCATGGTTTCGATGCAGTCCTTGTAGAAGGATGGAACATCGGTTGGGAAGACTGGAGTGGTTATATGAAGGAAAAGGTATTCGATTTCCTGACTCCATATCCTGATTTCGACATCAAGGCGCTCAATGAGTATGCGCATTCCAAGGGTGTGAAGCTCATCATGCATCATGAGACCTCCTCTTCTGTAATGAACTACGAGAAGTATATGGACAGAGCTTATCAGTTGATGAAGGATTATGGCTATGATGCAGTAAAGAGCGGTTATGTGGGCAATATCATCCCTCGTGGCGAGCATCACTACAGTCAGTTGGAAATCAATCACTATCAGC
>JAJXAL010000198.1:0-3311 GCA_021628325.1 Segatella copri
TATTCTAAATATTTAACCGTAGATAGTTCGCTATCTGCGGTTTTTTTCGTATCTTTGCGCCCGAATTATGCGATGACGGTTCGTCCGCTCATTCCATGGATTCAGGAAACCATTCTATAAAGAATAAAGAAATAATACATAATAATCAATTATGAGCAAACAAGTAGAAAAGATTAAGGAGCTGATCGCTAAGCGCGAACAGGCTCGTCTTGGCGGTGGCGAGAAGGCCATCGAGAAGCAGCATGCACGTGGCAAATATACCGCTCGTGAGCGTATAGAAATGTTGGTAGATGCCGGCAGTTTCGAGGAGTATGATATGTTCAAGTTGCATCGTTGCACTAACTTTGGCATGGAGAAGAAGCAGTACCTCGGTGATGGTGTTGTAGCTGGTAGCGCTACTATAGCCGGCCGTCTGGTTTACGTATATGCTCAGGACTTCACCGTAAATGGTGGTTCACTCTCTGAGACTATGGCACAGAAGATCTGCAAGGTAATGGATATGGCTATGACTATGGGTGCACCTGTTATCTGCATGAACGACTCAGGTGGTGCTCGTATTCAGGAAGGTATCTGCGCCCTCGCTGGTTATGGTGAGATTTTCGAGCGCAACATCCTCGCTTCTGGTGTCATCCCACAGATTTCTGCTATCATGGGCCCTTGCGCCGGTGGTGCCGTTTACTCTCCAGGTTTGACCGACTTCATCATCATGAAGGAGCAGACTTCTTACATGTTCCTGACTGGTCCTAAGGTTGTCAAGACCGTAACTGGTGAGGACATCGATGCAGAGCACCTCGGTGGTGCATCTGTTCACGCAACCAAGAGTGGTGTAACCCACTTCGCTGCTAAGACTGAGGAAGAAGCTATCGAGATGATCAAGAGCCTGCTCTCTTACATCCCTAGCAACAATACAGAAGAGGCTCCACGCGTAGAGTGCACAGACCCTATCGACCGCATGGACGATACTCTGAACGAGATTATCCCAGACGATCCAAACCAGGCATACGATATGTATAAGGTGATTGGTGCTGTAACCGATAACGGTGAGTTCTTCGAGGTTCAGCCTAAGTTCGCCAAGAACATCATCACTGGTTTCGCCCGCTTCAATGGTCAGAGCGTTGGTATCGTAGCCAACCAGCCAGCAGCTTACGCAGGTGTACTCGATGTAAACGCTAGCCGCAAGGCAGCACGCTTCGTTCGTTTCTGCGATGCCTTCAATATTCCTATCGTATCTCTCGTAGACGTACCAGGATTCTTGCCAGGTACAGGTCAGGAGTACAACGCTGTCATCCTCCACGGTGCACAGTTGCTCTACGCTTACGGCGAGGCTACCGTGCCAAAGATTACTATCACATTGCGTAAGAGCTATGGTGGTAGCCACATCGTGATGGGTTGCAAGCAGTTGCGTGCCGACTTGAACTTCGCTTGGCCATCTTCAGAGATTGCCGTAATGGGTGCCAGCGGTGCCGTTGCCGTTCTCTGTGGTAAGGAAGCTAAGGCTAAGAAGGAAGCTGGCGAGGATGTAAAGGCATTCCTGGCTGAGAAGGAGCAGGAGTATACTGACAAGTTTGCTAATCCATATCAGGCAGCTCAGTATGGTTACATCGATGATGTCATCGAGCCACGTAACACCCGTTTCCGCATCTGCCGTGGTTTGGCTCAGCTCGCAACCAAGCGTCAGAGCTTGCCAGCTAAGAAGCATGGCTGTATGCCAATGTAATATAGAAATGTTGAATGTTGAGTGTAGAATGTTGAGTTATATACAGACTCAACATAACAGAAGGGCGCAAGCCTAATTCAACACTCAACAATCAACACTCAAAATTAAAGTAAAAACGAATGGATAAGAATATTTATGCTGCGATTGCCATGGCACTCTATGAGTACCAGGGCAATAACGTACACGACAAGGAGCCTGGCATCATCACTATCAAGCCACGTCAGACGATGTGGAACGCCAAGTTCTTGAGTTTAACAGCTAAACCATAATGTAATAGAAATGAAAGAGTTTAAATATACAATTGACGGAAAAGAATACAAGGTTCAGATTGACGCTGTTGAGGGCAACATCGCAAGCGTGAACGTAAATGGCGAAGCTTACAAGGTTGAGATGGAACAGGAGGCTGAGCCAGAGAAGAAGAAGGTTGTCCTCGGTCAGCCAGCTGCTGCATCTGATGATGCTGAGGCTACTCCAGCAGCCAACGTAAATACAGCCAATGCTGTAAAGGCTCCTCTCCCTGGTACTATCACCAGCATCGAGGTAGCTGTTGGTCAGGAGGTGAAGGCAGGTGATACTGTTGTCGTTCTCGAGGCTATGAAGATGCAGAACAACATCGAGGCTGAGAAGGATGGCAAGGTTACAGCTATCTGCGTTAAGCCTGGTCAGGCTGTGCTCGAAGAGGATGCACTCGTGGTTATCGAGTAAATCAAGAATTTGAGAATTAGAGAATTATACTTCCGGATTCGGGATTATAATTCGGGTTCTTATAAAGAATATCAAAGGTCGCAAGCTGTTAATTGTTTGCGACCTTTTTCTATACTGCTGTATGAGCATAAACTGCTATACAAAGTAATTTTTTTACTAAAGAAAAAAGACATAAAGTACAATAAAATGATAGATTTAACAGAAGAACAGATAGAAAGATACAGCCGCCACATCCTCCTTCAGGATGTAGGCCTCGAGGGGCAGGAAAAGCTCCTCAATGCCAAGGTGCTCATCATTGGTGCCGGAGGATTGGGTTCCCCAGTTGCCCTCTACCTCGCTGCGGCTGGCGTGGGACATATCGGTATCGTGGATGCCGATGTGGTTGACCTCAGCAACCTGCAACGACAAGTCATTCACCAGACCAAGGACTTGAACACCCCTAAGGTGGAAAGCGCCAAGGAGAAGATGATTGCCATCAATCCTGATGTGGAGGTAACAACCTACCATACCTTCCTCGCCTCAGACAATGCCGAGGAAATCATCAAGCCATGGGATTTCGTCATTGATTGCACCGACAACTTCCCGGTGAAGTTCCTCACCAATGACGCCTGTGTGCGACTGGGCAAGGCATTCTCGCATGGCGGCATCCTGAGATTCCAGGGGCAAACCTTCACCCATCTGCCAGGCACGGCTTGTTACCGTTGTTTCTTCAAGGAGCCACCTCCAGCAGGCGCTGTTCCTACCAGTAGCCAGGCAGGAGTCCTTGGTGCCATCGCTGGTATGCTCGGAACCATCCAGGCTGCCGAGGCGTTGAAGTACTTCCTCGGTGTAGGCGAACTGCTCACCGACCGATTACTCACCTTTGATGCCAAGACGATGAACTTCCGCA
>JAJXAL010000199.1:0-1126 GCA_021628325.1 Segatella copri
GTTCATCCTGTAGTTAACTTGGGCAACTAATAATATCTATTCCTATGGGGTTTCTTAACGATAGCCCCATAGGGAAACCAAAATAACATTTACATATTTATAATAGGATATAATATGAAACGTCTAAATAAATTAGCATCCGTCTTCTGTGTGGCAGCCATGGCATTGACAGCGATGACAGGATGCGAGGGAAGTGACATGTTTAGCGTCAACTCTCCTGATTGGCTCTCTGAAAAGATTGATTCAATCGAAAAAGCTAACCAATCTACAGAGGAAGTGCTTGTAGGTATGAACGAGGATGTCTATACTGTAGGTAATACAGATTTCTCTTCAGGTTTCTGGACTTCATTCTCAAAGTATTATGTGGTTCAAGACAACCAGAAGTGGAATGCCGTGTTCAATCTGAACATCAATCCTTCTGCGACTAACACCTATAAGAACTTCGCCCTCGTCATCACCAATGATGTGGATCGTGGCGGAATAGGTTATACCGAGTATGGTGCTATCCGTTTTGATAACCAGCCAAGCGGTAACTCTGAGTGGGGTGACCATATCGACAGAAGCTGCGTGCAGAGTAATCTCACCTTTGAAACTGATAAAGACAAGGGTGTAGAAAAGTTGGGTGGTAAGGTAACTTTGACGGTTGACCGTTCCCGTGTAGATACTTTCATGGTGAAGATTACCAATGGTACTGTTACCAAGACCTACATTCAGCCATCTAAGATTGCTAATCTGAATGCAGACGAGAGCAATACCAACATCCGCTGCTTCCTGGTACCTGAGGGATCTTTCATTGATTTCCAGCAGAGCAACATAGAGCCTATCGGCGGATATACATCTGCCCAGGATAAGGCTCCGGTTTCTATGGTGTTGAACAATGTTCCTGCCGAAGTAGACGAGAATACACCCCTAGAGAAGGCAATGGAGAATGTATCTGCTACCGTAACCTTCGAGGAAGGTGTAACCAAGGTAATTCCTGCCAAGGAACTTTATTTCTCTGCCATCAACGATATGGATGTTTCTGGCACCAAGAACCTCATCGTCATCTATAACAAGACATTCAAGGGCGAGAATGCTTCTACTCCTATCGTTGCACAGAAGACATTCGAAGTTGTGCCAGCTATCA
>JAJXAL010000199.1:1226-3271 GCA_021628325.1 Segatella copri
ATAATAAAGGTAGGTCTTGATGCTAACAGGCTTCCATAGACCTGCCTTTATTAGAAAGAAAATATAAAGTATATAAAAACTAACTAAACGTAAGGAAACAATGAAGAAACTTCATACTTTAGTACTATTGCTCGCTTGTACTTTGGCGGTAGGCTGTAGTAGTGGAGGCGATGACCCAATTGACGATCCAAAGCCTACGCCTACACCAACTCCTACGCCGACTCCAACACCTAGTGATCCAACGGATGCCGACTTAGCAAACTACAAGTGCCCAACCTATGTTGATAACTATGTATCCATAGCCGACTGGAGTAAGCGTAGCCAGTGGAATCTTGCCAATGTGCACGACCCATCGGTGATGAAGGCAGCCGACGGCTATTATTATATGTATCAGACTGATGCCAGCTATGGCAATGCCCACGAAGGTCATGGACACTTCCATGCTCGTCGAAGCAAAGACCTCGTAAACTGGGAATATCGCGGTGGTACGATGACGGTGGCTCCTGCTTGGGTGAAGACTAAGTTGAACGAGATTCGTGCTGAGCAAGGTTTGGCTCCTATCACCAACCCAAGCTATGGCTATTGGGCTCCTTGCGTAAGAAAAGTGAAGGATAATCTCTATCGTATGTACTATGCCATCGTGGTGAACAACTACATCAAGACAGGTGGCACTACCTATGATGGCTCTTGGACGGAGCGTGCCTTCATCGGTATGGCAGAGACTACGGACCCAGCCAGCAACAAGTGGACAGACAAGGGTTTCGTGATTTGCTCTTCTTCTGATAAGGGTAAGAACTGGGCTCGCAAATCGGACAGCGACTGGAACGGCTACTTCAAGTTCAATGCCATCGACCCTTCGTTCATCATCACACCTAATGGCGAGCACTGGCTTATCTATGGATCTTGGCACAGCGGTATCGCTGCCGTGCAGTTGAACCCAGAGACAGGCAAGACCTTGAAAGAACTTCCTAAGTCATACGGTACAGCAGATGAGATTGCTCCTTACGGAAAGCTTATCTTCACTCGTACCAACGGTAGTCGTTGGCAGGGAGCTGAGGCTCCTGAGGTTGTATACCATGATGGATATTATTATCTCTTCTTGGCTTACGATGGCTTGGATGTTCCTTACAACACCCGTGTGCTTCGTTCCAAGAATGTGGACGGTCCTTACGAGACGATGAACAACAGAGTGACTAATGCAGCCAATGGCGCAGGTGACAATCCTACCGTCTTGACTCATCCTTATAAGTTCAGCCAGGGATATGGTTGGGTAGGCATCAGCCACTGTGCCGTCTTCGACGATGGCGCGGGCAACTGGTATTATGTATCCCAGCAGCGTTTCCCACAGAATGTAGGTGGAAATGCTTATAGCAACGCCCTGATGATGGGTGGCGTGCGCAGTATCAAGTGGAATGAGAACGGATGGCCTGTTGTCATGCCTGAGCGTTATGGCGCTGTGCCACAAGTGGCTATCAAGGCTAGCGAACTGGCTGGCACTTGGGAAGGTATCGACCTCGCTTATGAGTATGGCAAACAGCGCGTCAGCACCGAATTTACACTCAATGCCGACGGCTCAATGACTGGTGGTACGGCTTGGCCTAATGTGAAGGTATGGAACTTTGATACTTCTTCCAACACCCTCACCATCGGTACTACCAAGCTCAAGGTACAGCGTGAGGTAGACTGGGAGGCTAGTCCTCGCAAGTTGACTATCGTATACTCTGGCGTCAGTGGTAGCAAGAGCTTCTGGGGCAAGAAAAAATAAATGTTAGTTAGTTTTTAAGGTATAAAAGAATCTAAGTAGAATCTTTGGGGGAGTTAAGCAGTGAAGCTATGACTCCCCTTTTTTGTTAAAAAATAGAGAAGATATACAGATGAAACAAACTGCAATGAAATATTTTGGCATTGTGGCGATAGCCATGATGCTAGCGCCAGCTGAGTCTCGTGCACAACAGCCTTTGGTTGTAGATACTCCTTTTGTCCACGACCCCGTGATGGCTTACGAGAATGGCAAGTACTATCTCTACTGCACAGGTCATGGCATC
>JAJXAL010000053.1:0-27699 GCA_021628325.1 Segatella copri
ATTTGGAATTCTACCGTCACGACCCCGCCAACCCGGGCAGTATCTCTCCTAATGCTGTCAATGCCATGTATGCGGCAGCCGACGGAACCCTGTGGGTAGGAACAGTAGAGGGAGGTCTCAATGCCTTGACTCCAGGCAGCATGAACTTTGTTCATTATACGGTGGCAAATTCCGGTTTGCCGCATAATACCGTCTCGGTTCTTGCAGCCGATAACCGCAATCAGCTCTGGATTGGTACCTGGGGAAGGGGCTTTGCAGTGATGAATCTCAGTCAGCCGGGCAAGATTATTCCTCTGGTGATAGATGCTAAGCATCAGCATTTACTCAACTTTGCCGGTGCTTTGGCTTACGATCCTATCAATGATGGTATGTGGCTCGGAACCAATGACGGCCTCTTCTTCTATGATATGAAGCGCCGTCAACTCATCGAACCTTTCAAGGGATGCCTGAATGTGCGCGGCTGCATCGGTTCTCTGATAACCCGAAAGGGCAAACTCCTGATGGGTTGTGTGCGGGGAATGGTAGAGGTCGACCTCAAGTCGCGTGCTCATGGCAAGGGCGATTTCGCTGTAACGTATCATCAGTATAAACTCGACAATCCGAAGAGCGGAGTCTTCGATAAGATATTGTCTTTCTGCCAGGCTAAGGATGGAAAGATATGGATGGGCAGTAACGGCTACGGTCTGTATTGCTATACCAGCGATAAAAACGGAAAGACTCAAGTGAAGTCGTATACCACCAATAACGGACTTGCCAACAATATCGTGAAGGGTATTGTAGAGGATAACCAGGGTATGTTGTGGATAGCTACCGATAATGGACTCTCTATCTTCAATCCGAAGACCGAGGCATTCTGCAGTTTCTCCCGTGAAGACGGTCTGATCAGTTCGCAGTTCTATTTCAATGGAGCCATCCGCAATGCCAAGGGCGAGATATTCCTGGGCACCGATGCGGGTATGATGGCTGTAAAGGGCATAAACCGTTCTGTGCATCAGACGGGTAAGTTGTGCTTTACCGAACTTCTGGTAGATAACCAGCCTGTCTTTGCCGGCAGCGATTATCTGGAAGAAGACATCTCCATCGCCAGAAAGTTACGTATCCATGAGAGTGATAAGTCGTTTACCCTCTTTTTCTCAGCGCTCAATTATGGCAGCGAGAGTCAGGGTGTATATCTCTATCGCATGAAGGGATACGAGAATGAGTGGGTTCAGCTCAAGGCTGGTCAGCATAGTGTGCGTTATTCCACTCTGCCGGCTGGAGACTATGAGTTTGAGGTGAAATATATCCCATCTATCAATTCCGACAAGGAGCAGGTGATCTCTGTAGAAGTTCAGATTACTCCTTATTTCTGGAAGAGCTGGTGGTTTGTTACTCTTATTATAATAGGTATCATCGCCTTGCTCCAAAATGCTTATGTGCGCCGTCTCAACAAGATGCGCGAAGAGGAAGTAGAGGCTTTGTACCGTCCTATCGAGGCAGCGATGAAGGAAAGTGATGAACCAGAAAAGCTGCAGAGTCGCATCCAGATGATTCTGCAGAACCAGAAGCGTTATCAGGACAGTCAGAAAAAGAGCATTGAGGCTGACAGGAAGATGGTAGAGGAGAATACGCGTCCATTCATGGAAGAAGTGATGGATGTGATGGAGAAGAATTACGATAATTCTGAGTTCGGAGTTCAGGAACTGGCAGATGCCTTGGGTATATCCCGCAGTGTACTGAGCAAGAATCTCTCCAAGGAGACAGGCTTGCCAACAGCCCAGTTTATCCGCAACTACCGTCTCGACATCTCGCGCAAGATGATGGCTGATAAAACTTCCAACCGAAATATAACGGAGATAGCCTACCGAGTAGGCTTCAACGATCCGAAGTATTTCACCCGTTGCTTCACCAAGCAGTTTGGCATCTCGCCGACTGCATATAAGGATCAGTTGGATTCTCAGGGTTCAGATATGGCATAGTTCTCCTTGGATTCTTCGGAGAAATAATGTTCCTGGATGTGATAATTTGTTAAGTAAATAAAATAAAACCGAGGGGTTACTTGATATAAGTCAAGTAACCCCTTGTTTTGTATGTGTGGGTACACAACTGGTGGATAAGCACGTAATATCCTTAAAAATCTACTGTTTATGCGTTTTGTCCACCTATAAAACCCATTTGTCCACCCTATATAATCCGATTAATTGTACTTTTGCCACTGAAAAAGGATTTAAGATTTTTAAATAACCTATTTGAATAGTAAACAAACAACCTAAAGGCGTTAAGTTATGAAGTTAAGAAAAACTTTACTTTCGTTTGCTTGTGCTATCATGGTGGCATTAAGTTTCACTGCTTGTGGTGATGACTGGGGCCGACAGAACGATCCTGCTGGCGGACAGATTTACCCATCTAAGACAACAGTGGCAACTTATGACTTTGAGTATTCAGAAGAGAAACCTGAGTATTCAGACATGATAAGTCACGATGAGTCATGTGAGGTGACCAATGATGAGACCCTCGCAAGTAATGTATTGCACATCAATGGTAAGGGTGGTGCCAAGATTGCCAATCCTTTCAATGGTGTGAAGTTGCAAAATGGTGCTGCCATCACTTTCGCTGTAAAGATTGATGCAGCCGTAGCTGAGGACGGAACAGTCGCAGATGTTGACTTGACCCGACCTCTTATCTCATTTGGTTCAGATGAGAAGGATGCTGCTGGTAATGATATCAGTGCTCACTTCTATATCACTGCCAATGGTCAGGTGGTTTACAACAAGCCTACCCAGTTGCAGAGTTTGAACCTGAATGAGAATGACCCTTCTTCTGTGAAGACAGGTATTCTCTCTCCTAATGAGTGGCATTTCGTAGCCCTTCAGCTTTCTACTGAAGGTTACCAGCTCTACGTTGATGGTAAGAAGAGCCTTTCTGGTTATCAGACATCATCAAGTGCTACCTCTTTCCAGTACAAGACCTTGGTTGATTCCATCAACTCTTTACCTTATATATATATAGGTGGAGACAGCAAGTTGACAGCCGAAGAGACCAACACCGTATCTATCGACAATGTTACCCTGATCCGTAACATGATGGAAGAGAAAGACTGGAACAAGACCATTGGAGGTAATGGTGGTGGTGATGAAACATTCAAGCTTGTTGATTATGTTAATGGCGAGTCTCCTACTACCGAAATCGGTACTTCTGATTGCTCTGCAGATTGGTGGACAAGCTTCTCAGACTACTATCGTGTTCCTGCTGGTGCTACTCTCCACTTGAAATTTGAAAATCATACCTCAGGTGCAGGCAACTGGAATAACTGGAATCTCTGTGTCGCTACTGATGATGCTCGTAATGTCGGCAATTATGCCGAGCACTTTGTAATGCGTAGTGACCTCTTTGGTTGGGGTGGTAATGCTTCTACTTACAATGCAGCTAATATCTCTAATGAAGGTTATGGTGATTGGGAGCAGTTCAAGGCAGATATGGAAGGTGCACAAGTAGATATTACTCTTGAACGTAAGGGTGATGAAATCTATATGACTGCTGTTGCTACGGCAAAGAATGGTAACGTTTATAAGGAAATGTATCATCAGACAATCGGTCAGGATGTGATTCGGGTATTCTTGATTGCAGATCATTCTTATCTCAAGTTGGATGCCAGTGGTTGCACAGTATCTGAACCAGCTAAGGTAGAAACGACAGAAATTGGTACTTCTGATTGCTCAGCTGATTGGTGGACAAGCTTCTCTGACTATTTCCAGATTCCTGCAGGTAAAACTTTGAACCTTGCATTCGAAAATCATACTTCGGGTGCTGGCAACTGGAATAACTGGAACCTCTGTGTTGCTACAGACGATGATCGTAACGTTGGCAATTATGCCGAGCACTTTGTAATGCGTAGTGACCTCTTTGGTTGGGGTGGTGCTGCTTCTACTTACAATGCTGCCAATATTACCAATGAAGGTTATGGCGATTGGGAACAGTTCAAGGCAGACATGGAAGGTGCCAAGGTGAACATTCAGTTGCAGCGTAAGGGTGATGAAATCTATATGACTGCAGTTGCTACAGCTAAGAATGGTACAGTCTATAAGGAAATGTATCATCAGACCATCGGAACAGATATGGTTCGTGCATTTTTGATTGCAGACCATTCTTATCTCAAGCTGGATGCTAACAATTGCTACCTGGCTTCTCCTGTTTACGAATAGGTAAAGCTTAAAAAATAACATAAATAGAATAAACAATGAACAATAACATATTGCATAAGTTATTCTTGACCCTGACACTGGTGCTCCTTACTTTAGGAGCATCAGCACAGGTTACCGTATCAGGTAATGTGTCAGATGAATCGGGTGAGCCTATCATCGGTGCTACTGTTATGGAAGCATTGACAACCAATGGTGTTGTTACTGATTTCGACGGTAACTTCAAGATTCAGGTGAAGAACGAGAACGCTACTTTGAAAATCTCTTATATCGGTATGGTTGCTCAGAACATCCGTGTAGGCAATCAGCGTAATATCAAGGTGGTTCTCAAGGACGAAAGTCAGAAAATCAATGAGGTCGTAGTCGTTGGTTACGGTCATCAGAAGAAGGAGAGTGTCGTAGGTGCTATCTCTCAGGTTAGTTCAGACGACCTCTTGAATACCCCTACAGCCAACGTTACACAGGCTATTGCCGGTAAGATTCCAGGTGTTGTTACAACACAGGTATCTGGTGCTCCTGGTGCCGATGATGCTACGATCAACATTCGTGGTCGTGCAACCTTCGCTGGCGACGGTGCTCCATTGGTAATGGTAGATGGTGTAGAGCGTGCTTTCTCTCAGGTTGCTCCTGATGATATCGAGAGTATCTCTGTTTTGAAGGATGCTTCTGCTACAGCCGTTTATGGTGTGCGTGGTGCGAATGGTGTCATCCTCGTTACTACCAAGCGTGGTAAGGATATGAAGCCAGAGGTTAGCTTGACCAGCAACTTCATGTGGGGTACTCCAACCCGTAAGCCTCACTATCTGAACTCTTATGATTCTGTAACTCTCCTGGAGGAGGCTCTGAAGAACGATGGTCTTCCATCCCAGTATTCTGCTTCTGATATCGAGATGTACCGCAAGAGCTGTGCCGGTGAGTTGACTGGTGCTGATGCGCTTCTCTATCCTAATGTAGACTGGTATGATGAGGTGCTCAACAACTGGGCTCCGTCTCAGCGCTATAATGTAAGTGTACGTGGCGGTACGAAGCGTATGCGCTACTATGTTTCTGGTGAAATCTACAACCAGGGTTCTCTGATCAAGAACCTCAGCCAGGATGCATACGGCAACTCTTCAAGCCCTGGTTACAACCGTTACGCTTTCCGTGCCAACATGGACTTCTTCCTCTCTAAGGATTTGACATTCAGCGTAAACTTCGGTACACGTTTCGAGAACCGTCATGGTTCTAACACCAACGAGAGTTCTACCAACTATGATATCTTCGCACGTATCAACCATACTCCAGGTTGGATCTTCCCAGTATCTTATGAGGTAGAGAATGGTGAGACAACCAAGACACTCTATGGTGGTACAGCCGTATATCAGGACAACGTAGTGGCTGCCCTTGCCAAGGGTGGATACTATCGCGGAACCAATACCATCAATGAAACCAACTTCATTGCTGACTATAAGATGGACTGGTTGACTCCTGGTCTTTCTGCCCGCGGTATGGTTTCATTCGACTATGACTCTTATTATAAGAAGACATTCGGTGCGGCTTTTGCAACCTACGAATTGAACGACCGCAACAACTTTACCAGTGCAGATGCTTATACCAAGTATAATGTAGACGGCGACCTGGCTTACACTAAGGGTTCTTCTACAACTTACAAGCTCTATATGGAGGGTCAGATCAACTACGCCCGCAAGTTTGGCAAGCACGATGTTACCGGTATGGTGCTTTACAACCAGAACGACTACCGTTACAACTCAGACCTGGCTAAGCGCTATCAGGGTCTTGTAGGTCGTGTAACTTACGGCTATGATGACAAGTATCTTGCTGAGGTTAACGTTGGTTACAATGGTTCAGAGAACTTCCTCAAGGGCAAGCGCTTCGGTTTCTTCCCAGCATTCTCACTCGGTTGGCGTGTAACTCAGGAAGAGTTTATGAAACCAACAGAAAACTGGTTGAACAACTTGAAAATCCGTGCATCTTACGGTGAGGTTGGTAACGATGTTTATACTGTAGGTGGTGTGGCTCAGCGCTTCCTCTATGAAGAGAAGTGGAACCAGATTACAAACGATTACTACTTCGGTAATACAGGTAAAACTGGTATTTTTGAAAGCCAGTATCCTAACTATGGTGTAACTTGGGAGCGTGCCAAGAAGTTCAACGTAGGTCTGGAGTTCGGTTTGTTCAACGGTATGTTGACCGGTAATTTCGACTACTTCGTTGAGAACCGTAACGATATCCTGACCGAGTACTTGAGCCGTCCACAGTGGGTAGGTGTAACCATGGCAGCCGGAAACCTCGGTAAGACCCAGAACAAGGGTTACGAGTTGGAACTTCATCACTTCAATCACATCGGCAAGGACTTCACCTATAATATCGGTGCAACCTTCTCTCATGCAGCCAACAAGATCAAGAATATGGATGAGCCTGCTTACAAGACCGCTTACCGCAAGCGCGAAGGTCACCCAATCAACCAGTACTTCGGTCTGGTATGCGAGGGCTTCGTAACACAGGCCGACTTGGATAATCCTAACTTCCCTGTATCAACCTACGGAAACGTAAAGGTTGGTGACCTGAAGTACAAGGATATGAATAACGATGGCTTCATCGATGACCGTGATGAGACATTCATCGGCTACAGCGATATTCCAGAGAACACATACGCTCTGACCCTCGGTGCCAACTATAAGGGCATCGGTTTCGAAGTAATGTTCCAGGGTGTAGACCATGTATCCCGTTACTATGACAGCGATGCGATGTTCGCCTTCCAGAACAACGGTAAGGTAAAGGATATCCACCTGAACCGCTGGAACCCTGCAAAGAGCGAGGCAGAGAACCTGGCAACAGCAGAATATCCATTGCTCCATTACGGAAGCAACGGTGACCACAACCAGCGCCAGAACTCATTCTTCCTGAAGAACGGTTCATTCGTCCGTCTGAAGAACATCGAGTTGAGCTATACATTCCCTAAGGAGTTGATCAAGCATATCGGTATGAGCAATGCCCGCTTCTACATCAATGCCAACAACCTCTTTACATGGGATCATCTCGACGACTTGGTTGACCCAGAGAGCAACGGTTCAAACCGTTACCCACTCTTGAAGACCGTCAACGTAGGTTTCAATGTCGTATTCTAATTCAAGAACATTCAAAAAGAATCGAAAATGAAGAAATATAGTATATTTGCTTTGGCGCTCGTTATGGGAGCAATGACGCTCACCTCTTGCGAAGACGCCTTCGGCAATTTCCTCGACAAGCAGCCAAGCAATGAGTTGACAAAAGCTGAGGTGTTGGGTAACTTCACTCTGTTGGAAGAGAACCACAACGATACTTACAACTTCCTGCTTCACGGTGCCAACCGTGTGAACAACTCATGGATGGATGCTGCTACCGATCTGGCTGAGTCAAGTATCGGTACATCAGGTACACGTACCACATTCAATATCGGTAACTATTATGGTGGTGGCGGTGCAGCAGAGCTGACTTCTCCTTGGGAGAGCCGCTATCGTGGTATCCGCAAGTGCAATATCACCATCAACACATTGGAGCAGGACACAGAGAACAAGCTTCGCCCTGCAGATATTGACGTAGAACTTTACAATTCACGTAAGGCAAACTATATTGCAGAGGCCCGTTTCCTCCGTGCCTATTTCTACTGGGAACTGTTCCTCCGTTACGGTCCGGTGCCATTGGTAACTACCGAGCTCGACCCTAACGGTGACCTGATGACAGGTTATACAGAGCGCCCTGACCTCAAGACCTTCATGGATTATCTCTTCAAGGAGGTGAAGGAATGCGAGAGCAGTTTGAAGACTTACGCAGAGACCAGCGATGCTACCTATGCAGGAGAGGTGAACCAGCCTACAGCACGTGCCCTCTATGTTCGCATGATGCTCTACATGGCAAGTCCACGCTACTCAGCAAAGAGCGGTGTTACCTGGCAGCAGGCTGCAGACGCAGCTGCGGGCTTCATCGCTGACTATGGTGAGAACTATAAGTTGGAAGACCGTACCAACGGTGGTGTAGCAGCCTACAACAATGCCTGGTTGCTCAACACTTATACCGACAAGAACCCTGAGGTTATCTTCTTCCGCAACGATGTAGCCATCGGTTGGAGCGGTATTTCTACCGATACTCCAGTAGGTGAAGGTGGACAGGGTGGTCTTTGCCCAAGTCAGAACCTCGTAGATATGTATGATATGGAAGATGGTTCAGCTCCTTTCAAGCAGTATGATGCAACAGGTGCTCCGGTTTATGTAAACGGCAAGCCTGCCATCAACGAAGAGAGCGGTTATACAGAGCAGAATATGTGGAAAAACCGTGATCCACGCCTCGCAGCTACCATTCTTTACAATGGTTGTGAGTGGGGTCAGGCTACCAGCACCAAGACCAATGTCATTGATGTGGTTTATGGTCATCGCGATAATCCTATTGGCAACCAGAATGCTACTCCAACAGGTTACTATGTACGCAAGTATATTCCTGAGACCATCCTGAGCAGCAACCACAGCGGTACAGCCAAGCGCCTCTGGAAGATCTTTACCTATAGCGAACTGCTTCTGAACTATGCTGAGGCATTGAACGAGGCTGACTATGCAGGCAACAAGACACAGGTTTGCAACCTGCTCGACCAGATTCGTCATCGTGGCGGTATCATCGGTAATGTAGCCGACCGTACAGATTTGAATTCCCAGACAGCTATGCGCAACTTCATCCACAAGGAGCGTACCATCGAACTTGCTTTCGAGGAGCACCGCTGGTGGGATGTACGTCGCTGGAACGTAGCAGGCGATGCGCTCGGCCGTGATATCTATGGTGTAAACGTGGCAGCAGATGGCACTATTACCCGTAAGGTAGCCCAGCAGCGCAAGTGGCAAGACAAGTTCTACCTCTATCCAATCCCAGAGGCTGAGGTTTGGAAGATTGGTCAGGACTTCCAGAACGATGGTTGGAAAGAATAACTCTTTTAATGATAGAATCGTATGAATAATATTCAGAATATATATAATAAGGTATCTTCATCAAGCAAAGTCTTGATGCTGAGTGCACTTCTCTGTGCTTCAAGCTCTGTTTTGGCACAGGAGCAGGTGCTCAAAGGCCGAATCGTCAACAGCCAGGGTGAACCAATCCCTGGAGCTGTTGTCAACGTGGCAGAGGAAAGCCGCATTGCCCTGACCGACAAGGAAGGTTACTTTACATTGAAGAAGGTAACTCCTAGTGATGAAATCTGCGTAAGTAGCGTAGGTTACAAGAATGCGCAGGAGAAGGTGACCACTTTTGACGGCACATACGTCATCAAGATGGAAGATGATGCAGACGAGTATGAGCATCTCGCTCCTGTTCCTTTCGGCGAGCAGAAAAAGAAAATCTTGACTGATTCCCGTTCGGTTGTTTCAGGCGAGGAATTGCAGAAGCATCCTGTTACTATTCTTCAGAATGCCTTCACCTCAACACTGAATGGTGTGCAGACCTACGAGTGGTCTTCTGAGCCAGGATGGTCGGAGAGCTTCCTCTTTATCCGTGGTATCCGTACCACCAACCAGAGTGCCCGTTCTCCACTGGTTATCGTGGACAACGTAGAGCGTGACCTCTCCTTCCTCGATGCTTATCCTATCGAGAGCATCACCGTATTGAAGGATGCTGCCGCTTCTTCTATCTATGGTATGCGTGGTGCCAATGGTGTGATTATGGTTACTACCAAGCGCGGTAATGCCGGTAAGACTAAGATTGATTTCACTCAGGAAGTCGGTTTCCAGACCCTCGCCAACAAGATGGAGGTTCAGAACTCTTACAACATGGCGATGACCCGTAACCAGGTACGCTATCTGAGCGGTATGGATCCGATGTACACCCAGGAGCAGCTCGACAACTACAAGTATGTATGCGATGGTGGAAAGTTTGCTGACGATGATATCCGCAAGTATCAGTACTTCAATACATCTTGGGCAGACCAGTTGTATCGTGAAGCTGCACCGCAGTATCGCACCAACCTGCAGATTAGTGGCGGTAACCAGCGTGCCCGCTACTATGTAAGCTTCTCTTATCTGCGCCAGGAGGGTATGTGGAATACCGAGGGTACTGAAATGAATGATGGTTACAGCACTCAGCACGTACTGAACCGCTGGAATCTCCGTTCTAACATCGATATCGATGTATCCAAGTATCTGAATGTATCTCTCGACTTGGGTGGACGTATTGATAACATCTCTCAGCCTACTGAGGGCGTGTTCAACCTCGTTACCTTCGGTGTAATCGAGGCAAACCCTATGGCTCCTACCCATAACCCTGACGGAAGTATCTATTCTTCATCTACAGCCAACAACCCGGTACGTTACCTGGGTGGATCCGGTTTGGAGAAGAACCGTCGCCGTAACTTGTATTCTACCTTGAATGCCAAGTACGATTTGAGTCCTGTATTGAAGGGGCTGGGCTTGTTCGGTACAGTCAGCTTCGATGCATACGAGACTTTCGAGTCAACACAGACTGCTCAGATGGATTCATGGAACTACGACTACGATAACCTGGCGGTTACCGATGTCAGCCAGTTCAAGTATACCAAATATACAACCAAGGCAGCTTTGAGCAACCCATCAGCTAATCAGCGTGGTTACTACTACAACCTGAATCTGTTTGGTGGTGTAAGTTATAAGAACAGTTTCGGTAAGCACAATGTAGATGCCCGTGCCTTTGCCCGTTACTACCGTAATGAGGAAGCAGGTTCAGATTACTCTACCCAGCAGAGTGCATCTTCAAACCGCTATCTGGCATACAACTTCCAGGGAACATACGACTATGCCAACAAGTATATCGCATCAGTCAACCTCTCTCGTATGGGATGTGACAACTTCTCACCAGACGACCGTTGGGGAACCTTCTGGGGTGCATCAGCAGGATGGGTACTCTCTGAGGAATCCTGGATGAAGAAACTTGGTTTCATCAATCTCTTGAAGCTTCGTGCTTCATACGGTGAGGCTGGTCAGTCAACCACCGGTGCAGGCCGTTACCCATATCAGAGTATCTATGGTACAGCTACCGGTTATGGTTTCGGTTATAACGGAACTTTTGTGAATGGTTATGCAGAGAGCAAGACTGGTAATGCCAACAGTAAGTGGGAAATCTCCAAGATGGTAAACTTCGGTGTTGACTGGAATCTCTGGAACAGCAAGCTCTATGGTAGCTTCGATATCTTCAAGGAGTGGCGTTCTAACATCCTGGTATCCCGTTCAACCGTGCCAGAAACCATACTTGGTGTGCCTGTAGCACAGGATTCATATGGTAAGGTTGAAAGCCGCGGTTACGAACTCGTTCTCGGACATCGTGGCAATATCGGCAAGGACTTCAAGTACTTCATTGAGGGTCAGCTTACCTTCAACACCAACAAGGTTACCGATATCGATGAAACTGCACCAGATGTAGAATGGCAGCGCAAGGCAGGTCATAGAATCTATGACAACACTTCGGTAGCCGAACTCTATGAGCAGGCTCAGACAGGTACCAACCGTGTGGGTGGATGGAACATCTATAAGTTCGACCAGTGGGCTTCAGATCCTAACCTGATTGCAACCTCTCAGCAGGATGCCATCGACCATCCGGAAAAGTATCCATACAACAGCTTCTCTAATGGAGCACAGCAGTTGGGTACAGCAGTCTTCAAGGATATCAATGGTGACCGCGTGATCGACTCAAAGGATATGGTGCCAGATTCATACACCATCATTCCTGAGATGATTCCAACCTTCAACTTCGGTTTCGAGTATAAGGGCTTCGATGCCCGCATGATTGTGAATGCTTATCTCCGTCGTTCTGTATTCCTTTCACCAGCTATCAGCTACAGTGGTTGGAGTAACATGGGTACCCATGAGGTAACAAAGGCTTGGGGTTACTATACTGATGACCCTTCTGATCCTCGCAACGTGAATGCTACTTATCCACGTCCTGTTTATAATGGATTTGATGCAGTTGATTCAGACCGTGCTACAGGTTCTTACCAGAACAACATTTGGGTACGCAATGGTAACTTCTGGTCTATCCGTAATATTGAGGTAGGATACTCTTTGCCTGCTAAGTTGATTTCTAAGTTGTGGATGACTAAGTGCCGCGTTTACTTCAGCGCTTACAATATTGCTACCTTTAGCAGTCTGCCAGATGATGTAGACCCAGAGAAGCCATTGAGCTACTGCTGGTGGTATCCAAAGACAAAGTCATTTACATTTGGTATTAACATTGGT
Source organism: Segatella copri (assembly GCA_021628325.1). Taxonomy (GTDB): domain Bacteria; phylum Bacteroidota; class Bacteroidia; order Bacteroidales; family Bacteroidaceae; genus Prevotella; species Prevotella copri_R. The sequence goes on from JAJXAL010000053.1 coordinate 12,398, forward strand.
TTCTAATCAATTTTATCAAAAACGAATATGAAAAAGATATTAGTTAATATATCATTGGCGATGCTGGCTGTAGGAGGTATGACCTCCTGCAGCGACATCCTCGATAAGGAAGTCGACTTGACTTATACCGACGAGAACATCTACAGCAACTACGACCGTACCCGTGGTGTCTTGGCAAATGCCTATACCTATTTGCCTGATGCCTTTGCGGGATATACCGATGGTCAGTTCCGTGCTGCTTCTCGTGACTGTATGACCGATAATGCCATCTCTTACTGGAATGTGCATTACTATCACAGTGTGTTGAACGATTCATATGATGCCAAGAACCATTGGTTTGCTGAGAATTATTGGAGCAACGACCTGAAGGGCATCCGTGTCTGCAACGACTTCATTTCAAAGGCACGTGAGAGCGTAATCGGAAATGCTGAGAAGAGCGGTGACGACAACAAACTCTGCGATCGTTACAAGGCAGAGGCGCGTTTCATTCGTGCCATCCTTCATTTCGATATGATTGGCTATTTCGGTGCAGTGCCTATCGAGGATCATGTGTTGGATAATGCAGAGGCTGCTTCTATTGCCCGTACTCCAGCTCCTGAAGCATTGAAATGGGTTGCTGATGAATGCGATGCCATCATCCAGAGCGGTGCGCTCCCATTCCGTTACAGTAATGAAAATGAGAACTGGGGACGTATCAATGGTGCTGCTGTCTATGCATTGAAGTCAAGAGCATTGCTCTATCGTGCTTCTGCACTGAACAATCCTACAAATGATGTTACCTGGTGGCAGGAAGCTGCTGATGCAGCCCTCGCTTTCATCAATGCCAATAAGAGTTCTGCCAATCCTTATCGTCTGTACACTACAAGCGATAACAACCCTAACAAGAACTATTATGAGTGCTTCACCAGTACCCCTCACCTGAATCCTGAGTATATCCTCAGCCGCAGTGAGTGGAATACACGAGAAATTGAGATGTTCAACACTCCTTGTGGTTTCTCCGGTAATGTGAACTCTACCGGTCGTGTAAACCCTACACAGAATCTGGTTGATTCTTACGAGACCATCAATGGTCTTCCTATCGACCAGGATCCTTCTTACAACGACCAGGATCCATACAAGAACCGTGACCCACGTCTGGAACAGACCATCTTCCACCAGGGAAGTATCTGGGGAGACAAGAGCCAGGACGAGGAGCGTGCAGTGGATGTATCTGTAGGTGGCAAAGACTACCAGGATCTTCATGGTGGTACCACTACCGGCTACTACTCTAAGAAGTTCGTTCACAATATGAGCTTCAAGAACCCTACCACATACGTTACCGCTTGCCCTATCTTCCGCTATGCGGAGATTCTGCTCAATGCTGCCGAGGCTTTGAACGAGGCAAAGGGTCCTGAGGCTGCCTACGACTATGTAAACCAGGTTCGTGCCCGTGTGGGTATGCCTGCTTACAAGGGTATGACCAAGGAGCAGCTTCGTGAGCGTATCCGCAATGAGCGCCGCATCGAGTTGGCTTTCGAGGATCACCGTTTCTTCGATGAGCGCCGCTGGAAATTGTTTGATGGCAAGAGTGCTGCTACAGAGAAGAGTGAGCCACGCTACAAGCAGGTTTACAACATCTATAGCGTTGTTGTAACTCCTAATGAGAGCCAGGTATATACTTATCGCAACGATAATACCCATCCTACTCGTGCGTTCTCTATTCCTAAGAATTATTACTTCCCAGTGCCTGATGACACTTACAAGAAGAATCCTAACTTAGGACAGAATGCAGGTTGGGAACTCTCTGATGCTCCTAAGAAGGACGACACCACTGAAGGTGGCGAGACTACTGAGGGTGAAACAACCGGCAAGTAATCTTTGTCAATATACATTATATATTTTAGGTGAGGTCTATGGCGAAAACACCATAGACCTTCCTTGGTTTAAAAAAATCATATCTTAAACTTGAAATCGTATGAAGAAGTTATTACTTTCTATCATGAGCCTGATGGCGATGAACGGAGCTATGGCTCAGACGGCTGTCGGCGATAATGATCTGGCTAATGCATACGCTACCCAAACGATAACAGGGCGCATCGCGGTGCATGACCCTTCTATCGTGATGGATGTTACGGGCTCTACCACCAACCCTAAATATTATATCTACGGTTCACATCTGGGCAGAGCCAAGACTTATGCTTCGGGCAACTATCAGATATGGAACACCTTTAAGACGGGTGAGGAAAATGCCGGAACCAGTAACAGTCTTTTTGCTGACGTGAATGGCAAACTGATTAATTTTAAAGATGCTTACACCACTCACGTCATCAAAAAGGTGAAGAACTATAAGGGCGAGGAAGTGGCTTTCGGCAACTTCGATGCCCATGGATGGCAGTATAAGGGACCTATCAATGTGAATGGTACCTGGACTAACACAGCCAATAACGTAGCCGGTATGCAGTGGGCTCCTGATGTTATCTACAACAAGACCATGAAGAAATGGTGCATGTACATGAGTCTGAATGGTGACTACTGGTGTTCTACTATCGTATGTTTTACTTCCGATGATTTGGAAGGCCCTTGGGTATATCAGGGACCGGTTATCTGCGGAGGTTTCTCTGGTAAGTTCGGCCATAATGGCTATGCTGCAGCAGATGACTGGAAAAATACAGATTTGACGATTGCTACAGGATGCACTTCGCTTCCTGCCCGCTATGCTACTCTAGGCGATGCTTATGGTGCTCACTGGGGAGAATACTGGCCAAATTGTATTGACCCATGTGTGTTCTATGATGATGATGATAATCTCTGGATGAGTTACGGCTCATGGTCGGGTGGTATCTTCATGATCAGACTCGATAAGACCAACGGTCTTCGCGATTACACTTATACCTTCCCTTATCAGATTAATGGTGTTGATGCGACTCCTGGTTCCTACAATCAGGCTTGTACTTCTGATCCTTATTTCGGCAAGAAGATTGCCGGCGGATATTATGTTTCGGGCGAGGCTAGCTATATCCAGAAGGTAGGTAAGTACTATTATCTCTTCATGAGTTATGGCGGTTTGACGGCTGCTGGTGGCTATCAGATTCGTGTTTTCCGTTCAGAAAAACCTGACGGACCTTATAAGGACTGTCTTAACTCTACGGGTATTGATGCCGTTTATGGTAAGTATATCCTTAACTTCGGTGGCGATGCCAGGCGCGATGAGGGCGTGAAACTCTTCGGCAACTACCAGTGGGAAACCATGCCTAATGCTGAATTGGCTCAGGGACATAACTCTGCCATCGTTGACCATAAAGGACGTGCTCTCATCGTTTATCATACTCGTTTTAATAACGGAACCGAGGGACATGAGGTTCGTGTACATCAGCTCTTCGTAAACCAGGACGGTTGGCTGGTTGCTGCTCCTTACGAGTTTAGCGGCGAGACTTATACTGATAATGATATTGCTACCCAGCAGCTCTATGATGCAACAGAGGTAGAGGGAGATTATCAGATCATAGCTCATCCTTATCGTCAGAATACAGCGGCAATGGCTTATGAGAAACCTGTTACCATACATCTCAATGCAGATGGTTCTATCTCGGGTGAGTATACCGGAAAATGGGAACTGGTGAGCGGTACAAGCTATATCAATCTTACCTTGAAGGGTGTTGCTACAGCCAATGCTGAGGTGAAGTTCAAGGGTGTGCTTACCGAGCAGACCATTGATTATACCAATATCAAGGCTCTCTGCTTTACAGCCCTCAGTTCTTCTGACGGTTTGGCTACATCGGGTGGTGCCAGTTTGCAGACTCGCGGCTTGAGTATCTGGGGAAGCAAGGCTGATGCCAAGGCGGCTATCAAATATGCATTGGATAAGACCAGCCTTCCTTTCGCAGATGGTGCAACTTTGAATTCTATGCCAAAGCTCCCAACAGAGGGTCATCTCGGTGCAACCATTTCATGGAAGTCAAGCAATCCTTCTATTCTGACCGATGAGGGCGTAGTGAAGGGCAAGGGTAAGGTAACCATGACCATGACTATCAGCAAGGATGGTTATGAATATACTAAGGATTATACCTTGAACATCGATGCAGAGGCTGAGGAAACGACTCCGGTTTACTATCCTGTTTCTGCACAGAAGAATACAACTTCAGGCTGGTGGACAAACTTCTCTCCTTACTACGAGTTGCAGGCTGGCAAGAAGATGCAGTTTAAGTTCTATAACTATAGTGATATGTCAGCGGTATGGAACAACTGGTGCTTGGCGGCTACCCAGATAAAGCGTGAGGATGCTGGCTATGGAGCAGATAAAGAGTACTTCGTAATCCGCAACGATAAATTCGGTTGGGGAGCTAACCACAATGCAGAAGGATTTACCGATGATTTTGATTGGAGCGGCGGTGATGATCGTCCAAATCTTAGGAAAGATTTGAATGGCTCTTTGGTTGATATGACTGTTAGCTTGACTGCTGCAGGCGTATTCAAGATGGAATCTACCATCACGACTACAACCAACAAGGTATATCATTATACCTATACCACCACATTGACAGCTAAGCCTTCTAAGATTATTCTCTTTTTCGTGAACGAGAAATCTTATATCGACGGCTCAAGCCTTTCTACAGGCATCTCGAACCCTATCATCATTCAGAAGAAGAATGATGGCAAGTGGTTCAACCTCTCCGGTCAGCAGGTAGACAAGAGCTACAAGGGTGTAGTGATTGTGAACGGAAAGAAATTTGTGAACAAGTAATTCTCTTATATATATAATAAGGTGTAATTATATGAAGATTTCTAAAATACTATTGGGAGCAGCAATGTTCATTGCTGCTCCTGTTGTAAAAGGCGGTTGCCAGATGATGGCACAGAATGCTCCGCAGGAACCGATTGTGGTAGATACTCCTTTTGTCCACGACCCCGTAATGGCGTATGAGAATGGCAAGTACTATCTCTACTGCACAGGTCATGGCATCACGCAGATGACTTCCACCGACCGTAAGCATTGGACTTTAAGTAGGGAAGGAGTGCTGTCAAATGAGAAAATTCCGGCATGGACGCATGATAGTGTGCCGGGTTTTACCACGCATATCTGGGCTCCGGATGTCATCCGTTTCAAAAACAAGTGGTATCTGGCTTATTCCTGTTCTACCTTTGGCAAGAACACATCTGCCATTGGCTTGCTGAGCAATACTTCCTTATCTGATAAGAATGGATGGAAGGATGAGGGCTGCCTTGTTGCCTCTAAGGGCGATAGAGATAACTGGAATGCCATCGATCCGAATTTCATTGTTGATGAGAAGGGAAATCCATGGCTTACCTGGGGCTCTTTCTGGGATGGCATCCAGATGATCAAGTTGGATAAGAAGACGATGCATGTCAAGAAGGGTGCCAAGCCTCAGACCATCGCCCGTCGTCATGCCGTGGGCGATACTTCTGCAGAGCCGAATCCTACCTCCAAGTTTGCCGGCACTAATGCCATCGAGGCTCCTTTCATCATGAAGCATGGTGGTTATTACTATCTCTTCGTGAGCTGGGATTACTGTTGCCGTGGCATCAAGAGCAACTATCGTGTAGCCGTAGGCAGAAGCAAGAAGGTTGCTGGTCCTTATCTGGACAAGGATGGCAAGGACATGCGCAATGGCGGTGGCACCCTGTTGCTCGAAGGCGATAAGAAGGAATATGAGGCGATGGGTCGCTCTGCCTACTCTTTCCCCGATGGTGATTACTTCTTCTGTCATGGTTATAGCGTGCCAAAGAATGGCGCCAGCATCCTGGTTCAGAAGAAAATCAACTGGACGGAAGATGGATGGCTGACGCTGGAATAAAAATGGTTCTTCTTGGTAAAAAAGTTATATTTAATAAATTGTGAATAAGTTATGAGAAAGATTTTAATTTTACTCTTCATGTTGCAGATGGTAGCTATTCAAGGAATGGCTACTAATCGTGTGATGCGAGAAACAGTTCCTGATGATTCCCTGCATACAGAAATATGGAAAACTGACACGTTGCAGGAAGTCAGCATAAAGGGAAGCTCTATTCTGCAAAGTGGTGACAGGATGAAAGTAGCAATAACCAAGGATTTGCGTCGTGGTACTGTTAGTACTATCCAAATGTTGGGAAAACTGCCTAATTTTACTTATAACTTTGTGGACCGTTCTTTAACTTATCACAATTCTTCCAATATCATAGTATTGGTAGATAGCGTAGAAAAAGATATGAACTATCTGCAGAATATTCAGCATATTCGCTTTGACAAGGTAGAGGTGATTGATAAACCGCAAGGGCAATACCAAGGCTATGATGTATTGATAAACTTGCATACCAAGAAGAACTATGAAGGCTATGAAGGCATGCTCTTTAATAATGAAGGCTTCAATCTGAATGGCGAGAATGACAAGAAATACATCTTTGAGAATACGACGGCAAATTTTTCATATACCAAAAACAAGTGGAATATTTATGCTTTTGCCTATAGTTATTTTGGACAAGGTGCGTATGACACGAACTGGTCAAAGAATTACCTGCAGAATGGAATCAAGGAAACGCTAGTGAACAATCCTGATGGTATCAGGAATATCATCACGCTTGAAAGATACCGTTCGGGATTGCTTAGCCTGGATTATGCCATACAGAAAAATCAGTCTCTTTCGTTTGTGTATCAATATGGTGCTGGGCGTGATCATGATACCTATAATCATTATACTATATTGCGGACAGATGAGAATACTCATACCGAGACAAGGCTGACTCGCGATATACGCACCCATGTGAGAGATAGTGAGCATTCGATGGCTGTATTCTACCGTAACAATGTGGGAAGAGTAAGATGGACTGCCGATTTCAATTACAGGTTTTCTCCAACCCGCAGTCTTACGGATCAGACAGAGAGTACGGGATTTGTGCTGAATAATCATTTCCAGGACCATATGAACTTTACTCGCTTCCGTATAAGTGGATGGACCAATTTTGCCAATGGTCATCTTACATTGAATGCCGGTTATGAGAATACATGGAAAAGTTACAAGAGGGAAGATAATGATACCGGCGAAAAGCTGAACACCAACAGCTATTTGCGAAATCGCCTGTGGGCAAGTCTCAATTGGCGTTTTGATAATAATGCGCAATTGATGTTTTCCGGTTGGGCAGAGCATGTGGGCTTGAATAACAATCATGCCAAGAAAACTCAGGTGCCAGTTGGTGGAAGTTTCATGGCCTATTATCAGCTGACCAGACGTAATTGGATGCGCTTAAACTATGATTGTTCCACCAGTTATCCAGACCAGAATCTATCTAGTGAATATGGCTATTTCACCGATTCTCTGTCTTGGGTAGGTGGTAATCCGTGGCTCAAGACCAATGTTACTCATCGCATCAACTATTGGATAGATCTTTGGTGGTGCTTTAACTTCCAGACGGGGTATGTGTATTCACCAAACAGCTTTAACTCTATAGCTGAAATCCGGGAAGGAACATTGCCGAGTGGTGTACCGGGCAAGTATGTGGCAAGTGTCTTCCAGAATACTGATTACAGGGAATGGTGGGCTTCCGTATCGTTTACTAAGAGATTCTGTAGAGACTTCTTGTATAAGGCAGATTTGAAATATAGAAATGCCAAGGCAAGTTATCACGAATTTTCTAACCACATACAGACGGTAGAGGGGGTTACGTCTTTGCAGTATTATCAGCCAAGATGGGATATGAACTTTGCGATGTCCTATTCTTATAGCAAGAATTTTACGATTTCTCCACAAGTTAAGGCTTCGTCGAATTTCGAGAACCCGTATGTATCTATCCAGAAGTTCCTGCTGAAGAAGAAACTAGAGTTGACATTGACTTATAGTCTTATGTTCCACTTCTTCAATTCTGATATGATAACAGAAACAAAGTCTCCTGGGTTTGAGAGCAGATACTTGGATAAGGCTTTTGATAGGCAGCGAAATAGAATTATATTCAATGTTTCATATCGCTTTGCCGGTGGAAAATCCGTAAGGCAATATAATAGAGATATGTCAACAGAGGATTAGAAGTAGAATGTTAAAATGGAGTTAAAATAGCGTTTATTCCGCTACGAACGGCAAAAAAGCGGTTTCGTAGCGAAATAAACGCTATTTTCTTTCGCTGTTTCCGAAATTTTGTAGTATATTTGCAGCAACTAATTGGGTATGATTATGTGTGAAATAATAGGTAGAAAAAAGGAAATAGCAGAGCTGAAGCGTTACTACGAAAGTGGTAGGGCTGAGTTTGTGGCTGTGTATGGTCGTCGCCGTGTCGGTAAAACATTCTTGATTGATGAGGTGTTTCACGATGATATGGTGTTTCATCATACCGGATTGTCGCCTTATGACCGTCGCCGGAAGGTAACTCTGAAAGACCAGTTACAGAATTTCTATTTCTCGCTTCTTCGTCAAGGCATGGAGGATATAGCGCAACCTAAGTCGTGGCTGGAGGCTTTCTTTTTACTGGAACGTTTTTTGGAAACTTGCGATAATGGCTCCCGCCAGGTAGTGTTTATCGATGAGTTGCCTTGGATGGATACGGCGCGTTCCGGTTTTCTTACGGCATTAGAGGCTTTCTGGAATGGTTGGGGCAATATGCGTCATAATCTGTTGCTCGTAGTCTGTGGTTCTGCCACCTCCTGGATGCTTGATAATCTAATCAGTAATAAAGGTGGATTATATGGTCGGTTGACAGGAGAAATCAAACTGTCGCCGTTTACATTGAAAGAATGTGAGGAATTCTATCAGAGTCGTGGCATCAAGATGTCCCGTTATAATATTACGCAGGCTTATATGATTATGGGTGGAATTCCTTTCTATATGAATTTCTTTAATCCTTCCTATAGTCTGGCTCAGAACATAGATGCCTTGTTCTTTGTCCGTAATGCTAAGTTAGGGGATGAGTTTGACAGGCTTTTCAATTCTGTGTTTGATAATGCCGAAGACTGTATGAAGATTATTCGCTTTTTGGGTACCAGACATGCTGGTTTCACTCGTAAGGAGATAGCAGAGCATACCGGTTTGAACCCGAATGGTGATTTTTCCAAGATGTTGAAAGCCTTGATGGGAAGTGATTTTGTGGTGAAATATACTCCTTTCGGTTTCAGTCAGCGAGAGGAGTATTATAAGCTTATTGATTCCTTTTGCTGGTTCTGGCTTCATTTTAAGGAGAAGAAGGCAGTAAATCAAACTGATTACTGGCAACAGCATTTGAAGGAAAGCGATGTTGCCTCATGGCGTGGCATTGCTTTCGAGGAGGTTTGTTTGCAGCATATTTCACAGATAAAATATGCTCTTCATATAGGTGCGGTGTCTTCGCAGGAATCTTCGCTCATAGTGAAGGGAAGCGAGGAGGCTGATGGCATGCAGATAGATTTGCTGATAGACAGGGCTGATGATGCAGTGAATGTTTGCGAGATGAAATTCTATAAGGCTCCTTATGCCGTGACCAAGGGCTATGCTCAGGTGCTGAATAGCCGTTTGCAGGCTTTGGAAGAAAAGAACCCTACCAAGACATTCCTCCTTACGTATGTGGGAAATTCCGAGCTGGTGAGTAATGAATACTCCGATATATTCCGGGCATCTGTAACACTAGATGACTTGTTTATATAATGGATGGTATTTTAGAGATTAAAAATAGTAAAATGAAGAGAAGAAAACTCATATTGTTGAGATATTCTGTGTTCTTCACCTTATTATATATATTAGTAGGGTGTACCGGAAATCGGGTGCAAATGCAGAGATTACAGGTTATAGACAGCTTGATGGAACCCCATCCGCAAACTGCCTATGATAGTTTGTGCCGTTTTGATTCTTTGGAGATGGGGAATGCATCTCGTAAGGTGGTAATGAAGCAGCGGCTGCTGATGGCTAAGGCGCAGAACAAACTTTATCTATCTATGCCTACTGATTCCATATTTCAAGAGGTGGTTGATTATTATGATAGTAAAGGAAGTGATAATGAGAAAATGCAAGCTTATTATCTAATGGGATGTGTGTATCGTGACCAAAAGGAGGCACCAAGAGCCATGATGAGCTATAAAAAGGCAGTAGAGTATGCTGATACGTTGAGTAAGGATTGTGATTATGTAACTTTATTCAGTATCTATGGGCAGATGGCTGATATTTTTCGTAGTCAATATTTGCATGTAAAAGCAATAGAATGTTATGAAAGATATAGCTATTATGCAGTTCGAGCTAAAGATATAGCAAGTTATATTCAAGGTTTTGATTTAATAGCAAGTGAATATTATGATTTGGGTGATACGCTGAAAGCTATAGGATTAACACAGAAATGCTATAGATTGTATAAAGAGCATGGCTTGAATCAAGATGCAGCACAGGTGCTCCCTACACTTATTTACGTCTATTTGCAACGTACCCAATATCAGCAAGCACGTTATTATATGGATTTATATGAGAAGGAATCGGGTTTATTTGATAAAGAAGATAACATACTTGCTGGACGTGAACATTATTATAAGGCCAAAGGGATGTATTTCTTGGGAGTCAATAAGATAGACTCAGCTGAATATTACTATCGTAAGTTAGGTCGTTATGGCTTTAGATTCGAAACTGCGCAAGGCTTGTTGTCTGTCTATAGAATGCGCCTGAATGTTGATTCCATACGGAAATATTCAATTCTTTGTGAGCGGGAAATGGATGAAATCTTAAATGGAACTCAGGCTAACGCTGTTGTTCAGGCAGCCTCTTTATACGATTATACCAGATTGCAGAAAAAGATTGACGAGGAGATATTACATAAAGAGCGAAACAAGTATCTCTGGATGTTTATCTGTTTTATGGTATTGTGCAGTTTGGGTTTTCTTGTTGGGAAATACAAGAGAATGAAGAACCGGATGTCTCAAAAAATAGCAAAAGTAAACCAAAGACTAGAGAAAGCTAGTGAGGAATTGAGTTTGTTACAAGAGAATAAAGACATTTTTATCCACAAGAAGCAAGAAGAAATTGCCGCATTGCAGGATATCCTTCGAGAGTATAGGGAAAAATACGAAAAGTATAATTTGCTAGACAAGGAGAAGATGTTGATGGAAAGTGATATTGTAGTAAGATTTATGGAAATGTCGAAGCCAAAGAGAAATCATATCGATCCAGTGGAAGAAGATTGGCAAGAATTATATGATGCATTACTGCAATATAAACCTCTCTTGTTTGAAAAAATAAGGAAGGGAAAGTTGAGTCCTCAAGAGTTTCAGATTTGTATCTTAGCTTACCTGGGAATGGATAATACAGCCATTGCATTTTTGATCAATACAACAACCAAAAACGTAAGTAATGCTAAGCAAAAAATAAATCGAAAACTGTTTGACGATAAAAGAGCCTCTACTCTATTCTGTAATTTACTGAATATGTAAAAATGTTAATTCGCATAAAAACAGATAGTTATGATGATATAGAAATAAAATGGTGGTTTCTTGGTGGATAAAATCACAACCCAAAATTTTGTTATTAACCAATTTTTCCATAAATTTGCAGATACGAAATAATAATGTAAGCTAATAAAAAACAAATGTAATCATGAAGTATATCAAAGTTATACTGTTTATTCTGGTGTTATCTTGGGCAATGTCTGTAGTTGCCCAAGATAAGGGAAAAACTGTGGAATACTGGGGATGGGTCGAAGACTTTGTTACTCATACTGCTATAAATGATGCAAAGGTTAGTCTGATGGATGCCGATGGAAACCTTGTTAAGGTGGAAACTTCTAATAGCAAGTTGAATCAAAATGATGGTGGCTTTGCCTTTCGGGTAACTAACAATCGGAAATATACCATTAAAGTTGAGCATGGTAGCTATGTGCCACAAAGTATTTCTTTTGACGTAAAGGTTAGCAAACGGGTGAACACCCGTTATCTTCCTACCATTTTCTTACGTAAGAAGAAAAAACTGGATGATGAATTGCAGTTGAATGAAGTAACAGTCACGGCCACCAAGGTGAAATTCTATCACAAGGGTGATACGCTGGTGTATAATGCTGATGCCTTCCAACTTTCCGAAGGCTCCATGCTCGATGCACTCATCAAGCAACTGCCTGGTGCGGAATTGAAGTCGGATGGCAGCATTTATGTCAATGGACGTTTTGTGGAGAGCCTCTTGCTTAATGGAAAGGATTTCTTTAAGGGTAACAATACGGTACTCTTGCAGAACTTGCCTACATACGCGGTAAACTCCATCAAGGTATATGAAAAGAAAACTGACCTGAATCAGTTTGCCAAACGAAAGGTTGAGGAGGATGAATATGTGATGGATGTCAACCTGAAGAAACAATATAATATTGGCTGGTTGGGCAATGTGGATGCTGGTATGGCAAATGATGACCTGTATTTGGCGCGCTTGTTTGCTTTGCGAACAACTGACCATTCGCAGTTGGCAATATTCAGCAACTTTAATAATATGAATGATGGTGGTGCACCGATGCAAGGCTCTGACTGGACACCGGAGAAGCTGCCGATGTCTAGATTGACAACAAAGAAGGTGGGAGTGAACCTGAATGTGGATGATAGATTCAACCGATTCCGGTTGAGAAGTAATGCCGACCTTACTCATTATGATAATCATGAGGAAACGAATGCTTATCGCACCAACTTCTTGTCATCGGGGGATACATACGAGCGTTCTATGAATGAAGCAAAGTATTGCAACTTCTATCTCAATATGAACAATATGTTGACGCTGACTCCTGGTGGCAGAAATTCTAAATGCTATATGACGATAGACCAAAAAGCCAATTACTCTCGTCGTAAGCAGAATTCCATCTTTTATTCAGCTCTGATGGCTGAAAGTTGGGAAAATCAGGAACAGATGTGGAATCGTCTCTTCCCGATTTCAACAGGTGAACTGTATAAGAACTTGATTAATAGAGTGGAAAGCAAAAGCCAAAACGACTTGAAGGGTTGGCTCGCATCATTGGACTACAGTTCAGATTTCATCGTAAACGAAGCTGGAGATATGTTGCAGCTAAAGCTTGGTGGTGAAGTGCTTGGTAAAGATGATGAGGGATATAGCATTTATAGCCTTGATTATGCTTCAAGAAATGTTGCTGGAAATAATGATTATCGTCGCCGTTATGCACCTTGGTCTTCTAAAGGGTATCGTTATCATGGCGGCTTGGGGTACTCCTTCAATGTTTCTGATAAGTTGTGGGGAGCTATTCAATATGGTTATGAGCAGAAGTATTCTCATGAAGAGAATAGTCTTTATCGTTTGGATCAACTTGCAGGATGGGGAGCTGATGCCAATCATGAATTAGGTGTCTTGCCATCTGTTACTGATTATCTTTCAACGATAGATGCGGCTAATAGTTATCTGTATGATTTTCATACTGATGCGCATAAGCCGTTTGCGATTTTTTCCTGGCAGGTGGTAGAAGATGCAAAGAATGATATTTTGTTCAAGAGCCAGTGGAACTTCAACTTCTCGCATGAGAATATGCGTTATAGAAGGGCATCTCTAGACAAGGAACTCTCTCGTAATTTAAGTTTCCTGAACCCGGAGTTTACCCTATATTGGAGCGGAAATAGAAAAAACAGAAAGTTTTCTAGCAGTCTGGTCTATTCTATAACTCAGGTAGCTCCTCAGATGCTCTATCTGTTTGATTATATAGATGATGCAGACCCTCTGAATGTAAAGCGTTATGGAAATGAAAAACTGAAGAACTCTATGTTGCATCATCTGCAATTTGCTTATAATGGAAGTTTCAAGTCTCTAATGTATGATCTTAAATACGATTATGCTTCTACCAGCGATGCAGTGGCTATGGGCTTTATATATGATAAAAACACTGGTAGGCGTACTTTCTCGCCAACCAATGTGAATGGTAACTGGAATACAAGCTTGCGCTTAGGATTGAGTGGCAATGTTGATAAGAAGAAACGGTTAATGTTTAATACGGTTACCTCTTGGGGATATGTTAACAGTGTTGATATGATTAGTGATGCTGCAACTGTGGAGATGAAGAAGAGTATAGTAAAGACATCCACCATTTCTGAAGATTTGCGTCTGGACTACAAACTGGGTAAGCATTCTTTGGGAGTGAATACTTATGTAGCCTGTCTTCATTCCAATGGCGAACAGAAGGATTTCGAAACCCTTGATGCTTGCAACTATCATTATGGGCTGAGTGCAGTATTGGCACTTCCTTTCAGGTTCTCGTTTGACACCGACCTTTCGATGTATAGTCGACGTGGATATGGTGAGTCTGTGATGAATGATGACAATTTATTATGGAACTTCCGCCTTTCCCGACCATTTTTCAAGGGAAAATTGGTTGTGAAGGCTGATGCATTCGATGTGTTCCATCAGTTGAAGAAAGTGGATAGAACAATCAATGCGCAGGGCAGGGTAGAGAAATACTATAACACAGTGCCCCGTTATGTGCTCATCCACGCCATTTATCGTTTTCATGTAGCAAAAGGTAAAAAGTAAGTCTTATCAAATAGGCTCGAAATACTTGGCTTATCACCTATCTTGGTCGGTTTATGGATTTCTTAGAGGGTGACACATAAACTTTGTCCTTTGTAGTTTTTCCTCGATGCCCTTGAAATTACATGGCGACGTAGGAGTCTCTGTGTCGGGACGTAGGAAAGATTACGTCGCCATGTAGTAAAGTCTACGTCGTGACGTAATTTTTAGGGGTATCTATAAGGTATCGTATCAGATATTTTTTAGATTTACCGTCAATCTTATACGCACACGAAAAAAGTTTTTTCATGAAAAAAGTCTCAAAGTATCATCTTTTTGGTGAAATATGGATATAAATATCTGATATATAATGGTATGCGAGAATGATACTTTTCTGATTTTTTTTACAAAAAGTATCATCGAAGTATCATAAATTCGCAAGAAGTATCATAAAAATCGCCATCGAAGTATCACAAAATCGCCATAAAGCATCGCAAAAACGTCATAAAGTATCATACATAAATGCGAAGCCGAGTATTCGCACGAAGTGCCCAAATTTAGGCTCTTGCTTTGGGTACTCGATACCCGCAGTACGGGCAACGAATGCCCGTAACTTGGTCTGTCGATGCCCGTCACTTGGTTCCTAAGTGCCCACTTAACGGGCACAGATAGACCGTTTAATGGTCTCAGACAGACCACCTTATGTGCATTTGTTCCTAATCCTACTTGTCAATCTTTCTTCTTATTCCTAGTTTGTGTTTACATACTTTACATACTGGAAGAGTAGACGTTATTAATTTTATAAAACTGGAATAGTAGACACTTCTTTTTTAGCCTTTTAAATCGACTCATAGCCGTATTTAATGATACTTCTGTAAGCGGCTCCGCGTTTATACCATTGTAGTCTTCTCTTTTGTT
>JAJXAL010000054.1:0-27366 GCA_021628325.1 Segatella copri
AACGTTAAAAAATACGCTCAAAGCTTGCTCAATTAGAGTAAAACAGGGCGACAGGTTTGCGTCCGTAATTACCCAGGGCGATGCCCTGGGCTAGGAGCTTCTGCCCTTTCAGGGCGTGCGGGGCTAAACTTGCGAAAGTTCAGGGTTTTGCTTTACTCGTAAACAAATCCAGTTACTTCTGCATAATGATTAGCAGAAAAACGTGATAGATAACCCCAAATCGTGAGGGATAGCGTGATGGATATTGTAAACTTTTTGTCAACCTATCACGCTAAGCAAAAGAGATAACAGTCTTATTATCAGATATTTAAATCTTCAAGAAACTGAAAACGTGATGGATGTGATGGATAAAACAGATTTTTTCTTCTCACTTATTCATCCACCTGCTCATAATAATAAGAATAGTCTATGCCCTTCATGAAGGCTTGCAATTTCAACTGGTTAGTAGCACTAACCAGTTCATTATTTTCTTTCTTCAGCTTAGTCTTCAGATACTTCCAGTAATTACGATTCTTAGAATAATCATCCTGCTCGTTCAATACGCCGATAATATCCAGCACAGAGAACCACCATTTGTTGTGTTCCCCGTCCCAAACCGCTCTTACCTCCCGGTCTTTATAAAATCTGATTGATAATTTTCTGTCCATACAACTACACTTTTAGACACATAAAACCAGCGCAAAGATATACTTTTCGACACATAAAACCAAAATTCCGCTGTCTTTTCTGGGATTCATTAAGAGTATTTAACCCAAGTTGTTTTGCCCCATACGCCCTGAAAGGGCAGAAGCTCCTAGCCCAGGGCATCGCCCTGGGTATAATAGCAATCAGCAAGACGCCCTGTAAGGGCAAAAGCTTTGTTGATTGCCTGGTATTTGAAAGCTTTTGCCCTTACAGGGCGACAGGTTTGTGTTCGTAATTACCCAGGGCGATGCCCTGGGCTAGGAGCTTCTGCCCTTTCAGGGCGTGTGGGGCTAAACTTGCGAAACTCCTCTTCTTCTGTATATCTTAGATATCTTTTTCCTTATAAATCACATTATTGGCTCCGCTCGTTATCTTCAGGGCCTCAGGATGTTCCTCAATAAAACTATTGATGTGGCGAACTCGCTTCTCTTCCAAAATCTCATCGATGGCGATGAGGATACCGGTCTCCTCTACATCACCAAAGCCATAGTTGATGGCGGTACCGAAAAGCTTCATCGTAGGACTCAGACTCATGTAGGCATTAACAAGAGGTGGGATATTATAACCCAACTTGCGAACCTCACGATTCAGAATGCGATAGTCTGCCTTGAAATCATCTTCAGTAAAGATGGCTGCCAAATCACTCTCCGGAGTATCCAATTTCAGCGGTTTCATCGGGATTACGAGATTCTCCTTGTCATCAAAATGCTTCTTGAGGAAATAGAGAATCATGTCGCGGCCACGACGGATGTAAGACGGATACATCGTCATCTTGCCGAAGAAATATTTTACTTCCGGATAGAGAACCGTCAAAGCGCCCAAACCATCCCAGAGATTGTCGAGAGCAAAGATGCTCTTGGTGTTGGTACGCACATTCTGATATTCGAGCGAAACGAAGGAACGGCCCAACTCTACGGTATAAGGCATATACTCCTTGAGGAACTTGTCGGAGAAATGAAACATGTGGCTGGTTGCCAGCTTAGGCTGTCCCTTCTCATCGAGCAGCCAGTCCTTACCCAGGAGATAACGGTAACCGCCGATAATCTCATCGGCTTCAGGATTCCAGACAATCAGCTGCTTGTAACAGTTGTCACCAAAATCGAACTCATCAAGATCCATAGATTTGCCCGTTCCGCCTCCCGCTTCACGGAAAGCGATTTCACGAAGTCGACCAATCTCTTTCAGCACATTAGGCGAATCGTTTGCCGTAACGATGTAAATCTCGTTATGGCTCTTATTGGTCATTCTCAGTTGTTTGTCGGGTGTAAGCTCGCTCTTCAGGAGCTCACGGTCAATCGGTTGGATGATTTCTTCTTCCATATTACTCTTCTATGCTATGATTCTACGATTTCTTTAATATAAAACAATTTTCCGGGTTTTGCTAACCATTAAAGTTCATAAACCCTGTCTTCAACATACTGCGCCCACTCGGTAGCCGACTTGCTCTTATCAAAAGTCTGCCAAGGAATCGGTTTGCCGATGGAGATGCGGAAATGCTTGCCCACATTCCTGTACATCTCGTCAACCAGGAACAGCATGGCGAGATTGAACGGCAGATACTTGTCGCTAAATCGGGCGATGCGGTAGAAACGCTCAGAATTGCGCCCACCGAAATGGATAGGCACCACATCGCGCTGATATTCTACACTCTTAGAGATAAACGTTTTCTTCCAAGGCAGGTCGTGGATGGTTCCATCCTTGCGCTTGCGGCTGTTCAAGCCTGCCGGAAACATCAGCATGTGGTTATCGCTCTTGAAGCCCGCCTCCACCATACGTGGGAAATCGCGGCTCTGGCGACCCGTCTTGTTGATGCCGATACTTACAGGTTTCAATCCCGGCAAGTTGAGCAGAAGATCATTCACCAGATAGCAGAACTTGCCATCATAGTGCTTACCGATGATGGAACCGAGACATACACCGTCCTGTCCGCCCAGAGGATGATTGGAAACAAAGGTATAGAGCTTGCCGTCGTTCTTGTCAGGCAGGTTTTCCAAGCCTACGATTTCAACATCCATCTTCAGATAGCGCACACATTCGGTGAGCCATTCAGTACCCGAAAGGCCACGGCTCTCCCACAAGAACCTGTTCACCTCGTCCTCGTGAATAATCTTCTTGAGCCAGGAAACCAGGAAGCGCGGTACGAATTTCACCTTGCTTCCCATCTTGCTCTTAAGTATCTTATCTATGTCTATCGTTTTCTCTATTGATTCACTCATGTTTGCTTAAACTTATATAAGTTAGTGCAAAAGTAACTCAACTTTTTCAAATACGTGCCATTTTTTCCAAAAAAATAGCAAAAAAGCGAAAATTTATTAGTTTTTTAAAACTATCACGACAAATATAGCCCATTTTGCACATATTTTCGCAAAAACTTCACACTTGATGAGAACAAAAAGGCGACGCCCTAAACAGGAAGGAGAAGTTGACCAAAAACAACTTTTTCATTAAGTTTTATAAATTTTGTGGGAAAATGTAAGGCTATATGGAGATTTTTATGTACCTTTGAACCCAAATTTATACATTAATAAGTACGCACGCAATATTATAACGCGATAAGACAGCAAAAAGATATATGATTAAGACAGCAGAAACATATCACGTACCGGTGCTCCTCAAGGAGAGCGTTGACGGGTTGAACATACAGCCAGGAGGCATCTATGTAGACGTAACCTTCGGTGGTGGCGGACATTCCAGAGAGATTCTGTCGCGCCTGACGGAGGGAGCGCACCTGTACAGTTTCGACCAGGACGCCGATGCTGAGCGCAACGTGGTGGCAAACGAGAACTTCACCTTCGTATGCTCCAACTTCAGATTCCTGAAAAACTGGATGCGCTACTACGGGGTAGACGGACTCGACGGACTGTTAGCCGACCTGGGCGTATCGAGCCATCACTTCGATGACGAGACCCGCGGTTTCTCCTTCCGTTTCGACTCCCCACTCGACATGCGCATGAACAAGCGTGCGGGCAAGACTGCTGCCGACATCGTAAACGAATATGACGAAGGTGCCCTTGCCGACATCTTCTACCTATACGGTGAGCTGAAGAACTCGCGCCGCATCGCCTCGGCACTCGTCAAGGCAAGAGCCGAGAAGTCCATCCTCACCACCAAAGACTTCATGGCAGCCGTAGAGCCCCTCTTCAAGCGGGAACGCGAGAAGAAAGACATGGCAAAGCTCTTCCAGGCGCTGCGCATAGAAGTAAACCACGAAATGGACGCCCTGAAAGAGATGCTCCGCTCTGCCACAGAACTCCTGAAACCGGGAGGCAGACTCAGCGTCATCACCTATCACTCGCTGGAAGACAGAATCGTAAAGAACATGATGAAAGCGGGTAATGCAGAAGGCAAGATAGAACAGGACTTCTTCGGAAGAATAGAAACCCCTTTCAAACTCGTGAACAACAAGGTCATCGTTCCCGATGCCGACGAGCAGGAAAGAAACCCTAGGAGCAGAAGCGCCAAACTAAGAATAGCAGAAAAGAAATGATAAACGATAAAGACATAAACATCAGCGAGAAGCCTATAGCCGAAGAAAAGGCACAGGCATCACAGGAACCGCCGAAGCAGGAAACTCCGCAGCAGGAGAACCTGCAGCAGGAAGAGCCACTGCAGCAGGAAGCCCCACAGGCTTCGCTCAAGGAAGTGATTGCCAAGCAAGCCATCGAGGAAGAGGCTTCAGGATCATCGAGCTTTACGCTGCGAAAGATTCTGGGTGGAGATATTCTTACCGCCCAGATCATACGCCGGCAGATATGGCTCGTTATCCTCATCGTGTTTTTTGTCATCATCTACATATCCAACCGATACAATATCCAGAACGATATCATCGAGTTGGACAAACTACAGAAAGAACTGCAAGACACCAAATACAAAGCGCTGTCTACAAGCAGTCAGATAACAGAGAAGAGTCGTGAAAGTAATGTGCTCGACATGCTGAAGAACAACAAAGACAGCGTGCTGCACATCGCCACCCAACCTCCATACATCATAAACGTACCCGAAGAATGAGCAGCAAATTTGATCACAAGAAAGTAATGCCCCGCTACAGCGCCATCGCCATCATCATGACGATTTTCGCCATAGCCGTAGTGGGTAAAGCGCTCTACATCATGACCGCCAAGCATGATTACTGGATGAAGGTGGCAGAACGGCAGAAGAGAGACTCCGTGACCGTGAAGCCAAACCGAGGCAACATCCTGAGTTGTACCGGACAGCTGATGGCAAGTTCGCTGCCGGAGTTTAAGGTCTTCATGGACTTCAAGGCGCTGAAAGATGCAGAGAACGACTCGTTGTGGGATGCCAAGCAAGACTCCATCTGTCTTTGCCTGCACCAGATATTCCCGAACCTGAGCGAGTCTGATTTCAAGAAGCACCTCACCGAAGGCCGCGCCAAGATGAGCCGCCACTGGCCGGTTTATCCGAAGCGTGTAGACTATAACACCTTCACCGAGATAAAGGACATCCCTGTATTCCGCCTGAAACCCTACCAGAGCGGTTTCCACTGGGAAGAATATAATGCCCGAACCAGAACTTACGGTTCGCTGGCAGGCCGTACCATCGGAGCCATGTATGGCGCCAAGGATACCGCCCGCTTCGGTCTGGAGCTGAGTTACGACTCCATCCTGCGAGGTACCAATGGTATCGTGCATCGCCGCAAGGTGCGCAACAAGTTCCTCGACATTACCGATACCCCTCCTATTGACGGAGCCGATATCGTGACCACCATCGATGTGAGCATGCAAGACCTTGCCGAACGCTCACTCATCGACGAGCTGAAGGAAATCAACGCCAATGTGGGTGTAGCCATCGTGATGGATGTACCTACAGGCGACATCAAGGCCATCGTAAACATGGAGAAATGTTTCGACGGCGAATACAGAGAAATCCACAACCATGCCGTGAGCGACCTTCTGGAGCCAGGTTCGGTGTTCAAGCCAGCCTCTATCCTCGTAGCGCTGGACGACGGAGTGGTAGACACGACCTATCACGTAGAAACCGGTGGCGGTATATGGCCGATGTACGGCAGAGAAATGAAAGACCACAACTGGCGAAAAGGCGGATACGGAATGCTGACCCTCGCACAGACCCTGTGGTACAGTTCGAACATCGGTGTGAGCCGCATCATAGACGACCATTACCGCAACAACCCGGAGAAATTCGTAAAGGGTATCTACCGTACCGGTCTGCACGACGACCTGAAGATTCCGTTGGTGGGAGCAACACCAGCCAGAATCCGCATGCCGCACAGAAACAAGAACGGACAGTATGACAACTGGGCAAAGACAAGTTTGCCATGGATGAGTATCGGATATGAGACCCAGATACCGCCTATCTCTACCCTCACCTTCTACAACACCATCGCCAACAACGGCAAGATGATGCGACCAAGATTCGTGAGCAAGGTAATGAAGAACGGAGAAACCATCATGGAATTTCCTCCTGAAGTGATGCGCCAGCAGATAGCCAAGGAGAAGAGCATCAAGGAACTGCAAACTATCCTGGAACAGGTGGTAAGCGTGGGACTGGGAAAGAAAGCCGGTTCGCCTAACTTCAAAGTGGCAGGAAAGACCGGTACAGCCCAGATTTCAAAAGGTGCCGGTGGATATAAGAGTGGCGGAACCAGCTATCTCATCAGTTTCGCAGGCTATTTCCCTGCCGATGCGCCACGCTACAGCTGTATCGTCTGCATACAGAAATCCGGTTTGCCTGCTTCGGGCGGTACGATGTGCGGTAAGGTCTTCCATGAGATTTCAGAAGGCATCATGGCGCAGAGTCTGAAAGTTGACGTAAAGGACGCCCGCGACTCAGCATCCGTCTTCGTTCCTGACGTAAAGGCAGGCAATATCCTTGCTGCCAACTATGTGCTCAGCCACCTCGGCATCAAGACCAATGCCAACTGGAGTGGCAGCTATGCCGACGGCAACCCTATCTGGGGCAAGGCAGAGCGCGTGGGTAACCACAGCATCAAGCTCATCAGGGAGAAGCAATACGGCAAGACGATTGTACCCGACGTTACCGGAATGGGAGCCCGAGACGCTATCTACAATATGGAGAGCCGGGGCATCAAAACCCAGATTACAGGTAGAGGAAAGGTAGTAAAGCAGAGTCTGGTGCCGGGAACGGTCATCAAGAAAGGTGTCGTATGCAGCATTGTGCTCGAATAAAACTCAGAAAAAGTTATCTGAAACCCTATATATAATAAGGTGTAGATAAAGAAATATATAGAATATAAAACAGAAACAGGATATGAAGTTACAAGAATTACTCAAAAACATCGAGCCGGTTCAGATTATCGGCGATGCTGATGTAGAGGTTTCGGGAGTAAACATCGACTCTCGCAAGATTAAGGAAGGTCATCTCTTCGTTGCCATGAAGGGAACGCAGGTTGACGGCCACAAGTTTATTCCAAAGGCATTGGAACTGGGCGCAAAGTCGGTTTTGTGCGAAGACATGCCTGAAGAGAAAGTGGAGGGCGTAACTTACATTCAGGTCGCTTCGACCGAGGATGCTGTCGGCAAGGTAGCAACCCTCTTCTACGGCAACCCTTCAAGAAAGCTCAAGCTGGTAGGCGTAACAGGTACCAATGGCAAGACTACCATCGCCACCTTATTATATAATATGTTCCGCAAGTTCGGCCATAAGTGTGGTTTGCTCTCTACCGTCTGCAACTACATTGAGGACGAGGCTATCCCTGCCGACCATACCACCCCAGACCCTATCGAGCTGAACATGCTCCTGGGCAAGATGGTAGAGGCTGGCTGCGAGTATGCCTTCATGGAGTGCTCTTCCCACGCTATCGCACAGAAGCGTATCGGCGGTTTGCAGTTTGCCGGAGGTTTGTTCACCAACCTCACCCGCGACCACCTCGATTATCATAAGACATTCGAGAACTACCGCAACGCCAAGAAGGCATTCTTCGACGGACTGCCTAAGACAGCCTTTGCCATTACCAATGCCGACGACAAGAACGGCATGATCATGGTACAGAACACCAAGGCTACCGTGAAGACCTACTCTACCCGCAGCATGGCAGACTTCAGGGCAAGAATCCTGGAGTGTCACTTCGGCGGCATGTATCTGGAGGTTGACGGCAGAGAAGTAGGCGTACAGTTCATCGGTAAGTTCAACGTGAGCAACCTGCTCGCCGTATATGGCGCAGCCGTGATGCTCGGCAAGAAGCCAGAGGATGTGCTTGTAGTAATGAGTACCCTTCACAGCGTAAGCGGAAGACTGGAACCAATCCAGTCGCCAGACGGTTTTACCGCCATCGTTGACTATGCCCACACACCAGATGCGCTGGAGAACGTATTGAACGCCATCCACGAAGTGCTCGAAGGCAAGGGCGGAGAAGTGATTACCGTTTGCGGTGCTGGCGGCAACCGCGACAAGGGCAAGCGCCCATTGATGGCACAAGAGGCTGTAAAGCAGAGCGATAAGGTAATCATCACCAGCGATAACCCTCGCTTCGAGGAGCCACAGGATATCATCAACGACATGCTTGCCGGACTGAATGCCCAGCAGATGAAGAAGGTAATCAGCATCGTAGACCGCAAGGAAGCCATCCGCACAGCCTGCATGCTGGCAAAGAAGGGCGACGTAATCCTCATAGCCGGTAAGGGACACGAAGATTATCAGGAGATTAAGGGCGTAAAGCATCACTTTGACGACAAAGAGGTGGTTCGCGACATCTTCGGAATTTCACAGAAGTAAAATCAATCAAGAAAAGAAAGAAAAATGTTATACTATCTCTTTAGATTTCTGGAGCAGTGGGGCATCTCTGGTTCTCACATGTGGGGCTACATCTCATTCCGTGCCCTGCTTGCGCTGATTTTATCATTGGTCATCTCAGCCTGGTTCGGCGAGAAATTCATCAAATATCTCAAGAGCAAGCAAATCACAGAAACCCAGCGTGATGCCAGCATCGACCCGTTCGGTGTCAAGAAGATTGGCGTTCCTTCTATGGGTGGCGTCATCATCATCCTGGCTATCCTCGTACCGGTACTGTTACTCGGACGTTTGCGCAACATCTATCTGATCCTGATGATCATCACCACCGTCTGGCTCGGCTTTCTCGGTGGAATGGACGACTTCATCAAGATATTCAAGCGCGACAAGGAGGGATTGAAGGGCAAATATAAGATTATAGGACAGATTGGCATCGGCCTGATCGTGGGACTGGTACTCTGGTCTTCACCTGATGTAAAGATGAACGAGAACCTCGCCATCGAGCAACAGGGACAGGAAACGGTGGTAAAGCATCGTACGGAAGCAAGAAAATCGCTGAAGACTACCATCCCATTCGTCAAGGGGCACAACCTCGACTATTCCAGCATCACCAGTTTCTGCGGTAAGTACAAGGTAGCAGCAGGCTGGATTCTCTTCGTCATCATGACCATCTTCGTTGTAACAGCCGTATCAAACGGTGCCAACCTCAACGATGGTATGGACGGAATGTGTGCCGGAAACTCCGCCATCATAGGTGTGGCGCTAGGCATACTTGCGTATGTGTCGTCGCACATCGAGTTTGCCGCCTACCTCAATATCATGTATATTCCTGGTTCTGAGGAACTGGTAGTATTCTTCTGTGCCTTCATCGGAGCCCTCATCGGTTTCCTCTGGTACAACGCCTACCCTGCCCAGGTATTCATGGGCGATACGGGTTCGCTGACCATCGGCGGTATCATCGCAGTAGGTGCCATCATCATCCACAAGGAGCTGATGCTGCCTATCCTCTGCGGTATTTTCTTCGTAGAAAGCCTCAGCGTGATGATGCAGGTTTACTATTACAAGATAGGAAAGCGGAGAGGTGTGAAGCAGCGTATCTTCAAGCGCACACCTATCCACGACAACTTCCGCACACAGGACAGTCAGCTGGATCCTGACTGCAAGTATCTGTGGAAGAAGCCTCGCAACTGCTTCCATGAATCAAAGATTACCATCCGTTTCTGGATTGTAACCATCATTCTGGCAGCATTGACCATCATCACATTGAAGATCAGATAAAATACAGGCTCTTATCAGCCCGACAAGTATAGAGAATAAGACAATGAGCAAAATTGTAATTTTAGGAGCTGGCGAAAGTGGCGCAGGTGCAGCCGTGCTGGCAAAGAAAGAGGGATTCGAGGTCTTTGTTTCAGACATGTCAAAGATCAAGGATAACTACAAGAAGTTGATGGATGACCACAACATCGAATGGGAAGAAGGTCACCATACAGAAGAAAAGATTTTAGATGCAGATGAAGTCATCAAGAGTCCGGGTATTCCTAAGGAAGCACCTATGATACAGAAACTGATGGCTAAGGGTACACCTATCATCAGCGAAATAGAATTTGCGGGCAGATATACTGATGCCAAGATGATCTGTATCACGGGAAGTAACGGTAAGACAACCACTACCTCGCTGATTTACCACATCATCAAGTCGGCTGGCTATGATGTAGGTCTGGCAGGCAACATCGGAAAGAGTCTGGCCCTTCAGGTGGCTGAAACTCCTCATAAGTACTACGTCATCGAGCTGAGCAGTTTCCAACTCGACAATATGTATGAGTTCCGTGCCAATGTGGCCATCCTGCTCAACATCACTCCAGACCATCTGGACCGCTATGAGTTTAAGATGCAGAACTATACCGATGCCAAGATGCGCATTACCCAGAACCAGACAGAAGAAGACAGTTTCATCTTCTGGAACGATGATCCTATCGTTACAAAGGAGCTGGCTAAGTACAACCTCAAGTCACATCTCTGCCCATTCTCTGAGTTCAAGGAGGAAGGTTGTGTTGGCTTTATCGAAGACGGCAAATACAAACTCAACTTCCCTTCAGACTTCGAAATGCCACAGGCAGACATGAGTCTACGCGGCAAGCACAACATCTATAACAGTCTGGCTGCAGGTCTGGCATGCAACATCGTAGGCATCGACCACGAGACCCTGCACAAAGGCTTGAGCGACTTCCCTGGTGTAGAGCACCGTCTGGAGAAAGTGGGCAAGTTCCAGGGCGTTTACTATGTGAACGATTCAAAGGCTACCAACGTAGATGCCTGCTGGTATGCGCTGGAGAGTATGACCACCCCTACCATCCTCATCATCGGCGGTAAGGATAAGGGAAATGACTATAACCAGATCAAGGACCTGGTAAAGGAGAAATGTGCTGGTATCGTATATCTCGGAGCCGACAACCAGAAGTTGCACGACAACTTTGACGCACTCGGCATCCCTGTACGCGACACTCACAGCATGAAGGATTGCGTGGCAGCCTGCCAGGAATTGGCAAAGCCGGGCGATACCGTACTCCTCAGCCCATGCTGCGCAAGTTTCGATCTCTTCAAGAACATGGAAGATAGAGGCGAGCAGTTTAAGGCGCTGGCAAGAGCTATCGGAGAATAACAGTTTTCAACAAATAGAACAGATAGAACTATAAAGAAATGAATAACAAGAGCATTGGTAATATTTTCAAGGGAGACAAGGTGATCTGGATGGTCTTCTTCTTTCTCTGTATGATAAGCATCGTGGAGGTATATTCTGCCTCCAGCTCCTTGTCGTACAAGACAGGAAACTACATGGCACCTGTCATCCGCCACATCTTGCTCTTGGGAGGCGGTCTGTTCACCATGATTTGCATGCTCAAGGTGAAATGCAAGTACTTCAAGATTGTTACCCCCGTCGTGATGGGCATCTCATTACTGTTGCTCGTCCTGGTCTTGGCTACCGGTCAATCTACCAACGGAGCCTCCCGATGGTTCTCTCTGATGGGCATACAGTTCCAGCCTTCTGAGATAGCGAAGGGAGCGGTAGTACTGGCTGTTGCTCAGATTCTTAGTGCTATGCAAACAACTCAGGGAGCCAACAGGAAGGCATTCAAGTTCATACTTGTAGCAACTGCTCCATTTGTAATTCTCATCGGACTGGAAAACTTATCCACAGCCATGCTCCTCAGTATCACAATCTTAGCCATGATGCTCATCGGACGAGTGCCGATGAACCAGATTGGCAAGCTGGTGGGACTGTGCATGATTGTCATCGTCACAGCCTTTGCAGGTATCATGATAGTAGGACAGGATAAGGGCGAAGAGGGCAATAAACCGGAAAATACGCTGACCGAGAAGGTTGAGCAGGAACAGAACAAGCCTAACATGGCAGAAAAGATGTTCCATAGAGCCGACACCTGGAAAGCCCGTATTGACAAGTTTATGAACTCAAAGCCTGTAGCCCCACAGGATGTCGATCTTGACAAAGATGCCCAAGTGGCACATGCCAACATCGCCATCGCCTCTTCCAACATCGTAGGCAAAGGGCCTGGAAACTCAGTAGAAAGAGACTTCCTCTCACAGGCGTTCTCAGACTTCATCTATGCCATCATCATCGAAGAGATGGGTATATGGGGAGCCGCACTGGTTGCATTCCTCTACATCATCCTCCTGTTCAGAGCTGGCAGAATAGCCAACAGGTGTGAGAACAATTTTCCAGCCTTCCTCTGCATGGGCCTCGCCATCATGCTGGTTACCCAGGCACTCTTCAACATGGCAGTAGCAGTAGGTTTGGCTCCTGTTACAGGACAGCCACTACCACTCATCAGTAGAGGTGGTACATCTACCATCATCAACTGTCTGTACCTGGGCATCATCCTGAGTATCAGTAGAACAGCCAAGAAGAAAGAGATACCTCAAAATGAGCTCGACGACAGCAAAATGGTGGCTGCCTGACAAGAGTTTTATAAATTAAGGTGAAAAAATGGCAGAAAATGCCGTTAAATCGATATTTTTTTATACCTTTGCGTTATAAACATGAACGGATATGAATAATGAATTAAGAATTATCATAAGCGGAGGCGGCACAGGTGGTCACATCTTCCCTGCCGTATCCATTGCAAATGCCATCAAGGCGAAGCGCCCTGATGCTAAGATTTTGTTTGTAGGTGCACTCGGCAGAATGGAAATGCAGCGTGTACCTGCTGCGGGTTATGAAATCAAGGGCTTGCCTATCTGCGGCTTCGACAGAAAGCATCTGCTCAAGAACATCGCCGTACTCTTCAAGATATGGAAGAGCCAGCACATGGCAAAGAGCATCATCAAAAACTTCAAGCCTATGGCAGCTGTGGGCGTAGGTGGCTATGCTAGCGGTCCGACTCTCAATGTTTGTGCCAGCAAAGGAATACCTTGCCTCATCCAGGAGCAGAATTCATACGCTGGTGTAACCAATAAGCTCTTGGCCAAGAAGGCTGAAAAAATCTGTGTGGCTTACGAAGGAATGGAGCGTTTCTTCCCTGCAGACAAGATTATCATGACCGGTAATCCTGTTCGCCAGAATGTATTGGAAACTACCATCACCCCGGAAGAAGCACGCAAGCAATTCGGTCTCGACCCTGAAAAGAAGACCATCTTGCTCGTAGGTGGCAGCCTTGGCGCAAGAACCATCAACGAGAGTGTGCTCCAGCACCTCGACCTGGTGAAAGAAAGCGGCGTACAGTTTATCTGGCAAACAGGTAAATACTATAATGCTGCCATCATGGAGCAACTGAAAGGTCAGGAGCTGCCAATGCTCAAGGTTACTGATTTCATCAGCGACATGGGTGCAGCTTACAAGGCAGCCGACCTGGTTATCAGCCGCGCAGGTGCCAGCAGTATCAGCGAGTTCTGCCTCATCGGCAAACCGGTTATCCTGGTTCCAAGCCCTAATGTGGCAGAAGACCACCAGACCAAGAACGCCATGGCATTAGTCAACAAAGATGCTGCCATCTACGTAAAGGATGCCGATGCACCAGAGGTATTGCTCAAGAAAGCAGTTGACACGGTAAAAGACGAGGCTAAGCTTGCTTCGCTCTGTGAGAATATCAAGAAATTAGGATTAAAGAACTCTGCCGACGTCATCGCCGACGAAGTAATCAAATTAGCAACAAAGTAATGGAAATAAAAGATATTAAAGCAGTTTATTTTGTAGGAGCGGGCGGCATCGGAATGAGCGCCATCGCCAGATACTTCCTCAGCAAGAAGTTGGTTGTAGCCGGATATGACAAGACTCCATCCAATCTAACTCATGAGTTGGAGAAAGAGGGAATGCTTATCCACTATGAGGAGAATGTTGACCTCATACCAGAAGCCTGCAAGGACGCCAAGACAACATTGGTAGTCTACACACCGGCAATTCCTGCTGAACACAAGGAACTGGTTTTCTTCCATGAGAATGGCTTCACCATCGAGAAGCGAGCTCAGGTTCTGGGTACATTAACTCGTACACATAAGGGGCTGTGCGTAGCGGGTACACACGGAAAGACATCAACATCTACCATGTGTGCTCACATCATGCACCAAAGCCATATTGACTGTAATGCCTTCCTGGGAGGTATCTCAAAGAACTATGGCACCAACTATATCCTCTCCGACAAGAGCGACTATGTTGTCATTGAAGCAGATGAGTTTGACCGCAGTTTCCACTGGTTGCGCCCATGGATGAGCGTCATCACAGCTACAGACCCAGACCATCTCGACATCTACGGCACCAAGGAGGCTTATCTGGAGAGTTTCCGTCACTATACAGAACTGATCCAACCGGGCGGTGCACTCATCATCCACAAAGGTCTGGAGATGAAGCAACACGTACAAGACGGTGTCAAGATATACGAATACAGCCAGGACGAGGGCGACTTCCACGCTGAGAACATCAAGATTGAGAATGGAGGTATCACCTTTGATTTCATCTCTCCTATCGAGAACGTAACGGGCGTAGAACTCGGACAGCCTGTGCCTATCAACATCACAAATGGTGTGGCAGCAATGGCAATGGCACAGTTGAATGGTTGTACAGCCGATGAACTCCGTAACGGCATGAAGACCTACGGAGGAGTTGACCGCCGTTTCGACTTTAAGATCAAGAATAACAAACTGGTATTCCTGTCTGATTATGCTCATCATCCAAAGGAGATATATCAGAGTGCTAAGAGTATCAGAGAGTTATACAAGGACCGTAAGATAACAGCCATCTTCCAGCCTCACTTGTATACTAGAACCCGCGATTTCTATAAAGATTTCGCCAACAGTTTGAGTCTCTTGGACGAGGTTATCCTCTGCGACATCTATCCAGCTCGCGAGCAGCCTATTCCAGGAGTAACCTCCAAGCTTATCTATGACAATCTGAAACCAGGTGTAGAAAAGAGCATGATTCACAAAGAAGACGTTCTTGACCTGGTAAAGAATCGAGACTTCGATGTTCTAGTTATCTTAGGAGCTGGCGATTTGGACAACTATGTTCCACAAATTACCAAAATACTTGAAGAGAAATAAATGCATATCAATTGGAAGAAAACCATCATCATCTCACTGGATTTAGTACTCGGTACTTATCTGGTATTCGCTTTCACCAGGTTTAACAAACCTGATGAAACGAAGTTGGTATGCACCAAGGTGAACATCAACATTCAAGATGAGATGACGAATGGCTTTCTGAATGCGAAGGAAATCAAGAAACGACTGGAAGCCAGGAAACTCTATCCGCTGGGGGAACCGCTCAAAGAGGTGAACGCCCGCATGATAGAAGAAACCTTGAAGACCAGTCCTTTCGTCAAGACGGCAGAATGTTCAAAGACTCAGGATGGTCTTGTTGACATCTACCTCACCCAACGCATGCCAATCGTCAGAATCAAAAGCATCAGCAACGAGGACTATTATATTGATGACCACAATCAGATCATGCCCAACACGAACTATACATGCGACATTATCATCGCAACGGGCTACATCAACAAGTGGTATGCTAAAAAATACATCTCATTACTAAGCAAAGCGCTGATGACGAATGAACTCTGGCGAAACCAGATAGAACAGATCAATGTCCTGCCTGATAGAGGAATAGAACTGGTACCGCGAGTAGGCAACCATATTATATATATAGGTAACCTGCCAGAGACCAACCTCATCGACAAACGAGAGCAAGCCATCAACGATTTCGTCAACAAGAAGATGAATCGATTAGAGAAATTCTATAAGTATGGACTCTCACAAGCTGGCTGGAACAAGTATTCGTATATCAATATCGAATTCGACAACCAGATCATATGTAAAAAGCATCAAAATAGCTAATTAGAAAATAGAAACAGATTAAGATAACATATAAGAACTATGCCAAAGGAATTTATTGTAGCTATCGAACTTGGCTCATCTAAGATGACAGGTATAGCAGGTCAGAAGAATTTGGACGGCAGCATCACCGTACTTGCCACCGTAGAGGAAGATTCATCTTCTTGCATCAGAAAGGGTGTAATCTATAACATTGACAAAACCTGCCAATGCTTGACCAACATCATCAAGAAGTTGAAGAATATACTGAAACAGGATATCACCCAGGTCTATGTAGGCGTGGGCGGTCGCTCTATACGCAGTATCAAGAACGTCATTGTCAAGGATCTCCCAGGTAACACCATCATCTCACAAGAGATGATCAATGAACTGATGGATATCAACCGCAACATGACCTATCCGGATCAGGAAATCCTGGATGCTGCAACTCAGGAATACAAGATAGACAACCAATACCAGATAGACCCTGTAGGAATACAGTGTAACCATCTGGAAGGTATCTTCCTGAATATACTTTGGCGCAAGAACTTCTATAACAATATCAATACCTGTTTTGAAAATGCCAACATTCCTATTGCAGAAATGTACCTGGCTCCTTTAGCTATGGCTGACAGCGTTTTGACAGACTCAGAAAAGCGTGCAGGCTGTATGCTTGTTGACTTGGGTGCCGATACGACAACCGTTTCTGTATATTATAAAGGTATACTTCGTCATCTCTCTGTCATCCCATTAGGCGGCGGCAACGTGACCAAAGACTTAACTTGTCTTCAGATTGAAGAGCCTGATGCTGAAAAGATGAAACTCAAGTATGCCAAGGCTTATACCGATATCAACAATATCGACCCGACCCTGAACTACCCTATCGACAAGGATAGAGTGGTTGAAAGCAAGAAGTTCATCGAAATCGTAGAAGCACGCGTAGAGGAAATCGTAGAAAACGCATGGTTCCAGATTCCTGTGGAATTCTCAGATAAGCTGTTGGGCGGTATCATCCTTACAGGTGGCGGCAGCAACATGCCTGAAATCGATAAGGTTTTCAAGACACATACCCACATCGACAAAGTACGCATCGCCAAGTTTGTTTCTCAAACAGTCAACTCCAAGGATCCTAAGATTACCAATCACGATGGTACAATGAACACCGTATTGGGACTCCTGGCAAAGGGAGACATGAACTGTGCAGGTGATGAAATCGGCACTGATCTCTTCAGCAATTCTGCAGAAAAGCCAGTAGCAACAGAGCAGCACAAGGCTCCTAGAAACCCTAACGAGACTGCCGGCAAGGGCGTTGTACTAACAGCGGCAGAAAAAGCGGCTGCTGACGAGGCTGCCCGCAAGCAAAAAGAACTGGAAGAAGCTGAGGCAAGACTTCTGGCAGAAAAAGAAGCCGAAGAAGAAGAAAAGAGACGCAAAGAAAACAGTCTCATCCATAAAATGATGAGAGGTTTCAAGAAGTTTGTGAAAGATACCATTTCTGAAGAAGAATAAGATGCCAAAGACCAGGCTATCAGAAAACAGATTTCACAACAGGTTAAATAAAAAATCAGATAGATAAACCCTATAAAGATTATACGACTATGCTAGATAATGGAAACGCTCCTCATATTCTTGACTTTGGGGAACCTGAAAAAGAAAATAGCATCATCAAGGTGATTGGTGTTGGTGGTGGCGGTGGAAATGCCGTCAACCACATGTACCGCGAAGGTATACACGATGTAACATTCGTACTCTGCAACACAGACAACCAGGCACTTAACGACTCACCTGTGCCTGTACACCTGCAGCTAGGCAAGGAAGGTCTGGGTGCAGGAAACAAACCTGCCAAGGCACGCCAGGCTGCCGAAGAGACTCTTGAAGATATCAAGAACATGCTCAACGATGGAACAAAAATGGCATTCATCACAGCGGGTATGGGTGGCGGTACCGGTACAGGTGCAGCACCTGTCATCGCCAGAGTAAGTAAGGAGTTAGGTATTCTTACCGTTGGTATCGTAACCATCCCATTCCGTTTTGAAGGTCCTAAGAAGATTGACCAGGCATTGGATGGTGTAGAGGAAATGTCGAAGCATGTAGATGCCTTACTGGTAATCAACAATGAACGTCTTCGCCAGATTTATCCTGACCTTGCCGTTCTCGATGCCTTCGGCAAAGCTGACGACACATTGAGTGTAGCTGCCAAGAGTATCGCTGAAATCATTACTGTACATGGTCTCATCAACCTCGACTTCAATGATGTGAAGACCGTACTGAAAGATGGCGGTGTGGCTATCATGAGTACAGGTTACGGTGAGGGAGAAGGAAGAGTAAAGAAAGCGATAGAAGATGCCTTGAACTCACCACTCCTTAACGATAATGACGTATTCAACTCTAAGAAGATTCTGCTCAGCATCGCATTTGCAAGCGAGAAGAAAGATAATCCTGGCTTGACCATGGACGAGATGAATGATGTCAACGACTTTATGGAGAAATTCGGTGACGACTTCGAACTGAAATGGGGTCTTGCCATTGACCCTGAATTGGGAAGCCGCGTAAAGGTAACCGTTCTCGCAACAGGTTTCGGACTCGAGGATGTAGAGGGAATGAACCGCCACCTCAAGAAACATACTGAGGAAGAATCTCGCCGTCTCGCTGAAGAAGAGGAGAAACGTGCTGAAAGAGAAGACCGCCGCAAGCGCTATTATGGCAGCGATGGCAATACGACACAGTATAAGCGTCACCCACACATATTCCTGTTCCGCCAGGAAGATTTGGATAACGAGGATGTCATCCTACAGGTAGAAAACACGCCTACCTATAAGCGTACCCGACAGACTCTGGAAGAAATCCGTAATATAGCTTCCGGTAATACAGAACCGAAAGAAGACAATAATGATGATGCTACAGTACAGGGCGTTATCAGTTTTGCCTAAACAGAGGACATAGCCAACGTCTGTTTCCCGTTTAAATCAAGCAAGCGAGGGAACCTGAAAAGACTAAGCAAACAGTTCCTGAAGAACAGCAAAACTCTTCATTTCCGGGAAACCTGGCAAATGAAGTTTATAATACTCCAGTATCACCTCTACACACCTGTTTCGTTCCATACGAGACATTGTGTAGAGGTGCATTGTTTTATAGTCTAAACGGAACAAAGACACAAGCCGCATAGAATCTTCCTTATTTAAATAATGTACATGCGAAGGAACATGAGCTGCAAAACATCCATCTACCAAATCAAAATAATCGCCAGACATACCGCTCTCTATATTGGGCATAAAACCCAAATGAAAAGAGAGCTGAATCATAAAGACTATATGGAAATTGGCAATAGCACCTTTAGCATGGTCTAACCATTCGATACTGTCCTGTATGAAAAGATAGAGCGCACCATTAGCCTGCTCATGACGGGTTGCATATGAAAGCAGTTCTGCCAAGAACATGGAAATGCCAAGTTTGTATGGAGAAAAAGGGATATCAGAGAATGGAATCTGAATCGAAACATCCCTAAGGCGCTGCAGATTTGACTTGGGACGATAATCAAATTCTAAATTCAAGACCATGAGCGGTTGGAAAAGCTGCTGTTTCATCTTCCCCTTAGATGACTTAGGCACACGTACCATAAAGGAGAGTCTCCCCAACTTTTCGGTGAAGAAATCCACGATAAGTTGAGAGTCCCCATACTTGATGGTTTGCAATACGATAGCACTAGTTTTTATCTCCATTTTGCCTAATATTAGTGAAAAACAGGGCAAAAATACAAAAAAATGCGCATTTAGCGAAAATTTTCCATGAAAAATTTGCTAGATTCAAATAAAAGTAGTAACTTTGCACCCGCAAATAAGCAATGGTCCCTTCGTCTATCGGTTAGGACGAGAGATTTTCATTCTCTAAAGAGCAGTTCGACTCTGCTAGGGACTACAAACATTTAAGAAATAAAAAAAATAACATAAAGAAGATGGCAAATCACAAATCATCAATCAAGAGAATCCGTCAGGACAAGAAGAAGGCTTTGCACAATAAGTATTATGCAAAGACTATGCGCAATGCTGTCCGCAAGTTGCGCAACATGTCTGACAAGGAAGAGGCTGCAAAGCTCTATCCTACTGTTCAGAAGCTTTTAGACAAGTTGGCTAAGATCAACGTTATCCACGACAACAAGGCTGCAAACTTGAAGTCTGGTCTTACAAAGCACATCGCTAAGTTGGCCTAACTTATAAGTCAAAGCAAAGAAATAAATAAGGCTGCAATCCTTTATAGGGTCGCAGCCTTATTCTTTTCTATGAACCCGACTATCCATTTCCTGCATCATAAAATCTTCCCATCACAACCGGTTTTATACTACAACATACCCTATAAAAATGCGCAAAACGATTATAAAACAGCTTTTTCAAGACACTTTTGCCGCTAAAGTTCACATTCTACGTTTTTTCTTCACTTTTTGGTGATTTTTCACAAACAAAAGTTCCTGTTTCTCAGCTTTTTTTAGTATCTTTGCACGGAAATAAGACAATACTAAAATGGCAGAAAATCAAAACAACGCAAATAATTACTCTGCGAGTAACATTCAGGTTCTGGAAGGCCTGGAAGCTGTTCGCAAACGTCCGGCGATGTATATTGGTGACATCTCCGAAAAGGGTCTTCATCACTTGGTAAACGAAACTGTAGACAACTCTATTGACGAAGCAATGGCGGGCTACTGTACCGACATCGAAGTTACCATCAACGAAGACAACTCTATCACCGTAGAAGATAATGGTCGTGGTATCCCTGTGGATATGCACGAGAAACTACATAAATCAGCCCTCGAAGTCGTTATGACCGTGCTTCACGCAGGTGGTAAGTTCGACAAGGGTTCTTACAAGGTATCTGGCGGTTTACATGGTGTGGGTGTAAGTTGTGTGAATGCACTTTCTACCCACATGTTGTCACAGGTGTTCCGTGGCGGCAAAATCTACCAGCAGGAATATGAGAAGGGTAAGCCTCTCTATCCGGTTAAGGTGGTAGGTGAAACCAACAAGCGCGGTACACGCCAACAGTTCTGGCCAGATCCAACCATCTTTACTCACACTGTCTATAAGTGGGACATCATTGCCAACCGTATGCGCGAGTTGGCATTCCTCAATGCAGGCATCAAGATTACCTTGAGAGATTTGCGCCCTGACGAGGAAGGTAAGACCAAGGAGCAGGTTTTCCACGCTAAGGATGGTTTGAAGGAATTCGTCCGTTACGTAGACCGTCACCGCACTCATCTCTTCGATGATGTTATCTATCTGAAGACAGAAAAGCAGGGTATTCCTATCGAAATTGCTGTGATGTACAACACAGATTACTCTGAGAATATCCACTCATACGTCAATAACATCAACACCATTGAGGGTGGTACCCACCTGACTGGTTTCCGTATGGCGTTGACCCGCACCTTGAAGGCTTACGCAGAAGCTGACCCAACCATCTCTAAACAGATTGAGAAGGCAAAGGTAGAGATTGCACCAGAAGACTTCCGCGAGGGTCTTACTGCCGTTATCTCCATCAAGGTAGCTGAACCTCAGTTTGAGGGACAGACCAAGACCAAGCTCGGTAACAGCGAGGTACAAGGTGCCGTTCAGCAGGCTGTAAACGAGGCTTTGTCTGATTATCTGGAAGAACATCCAGACGAGGCAAAGCGAATCTGCGAAAAGGTTGTCCTGGCTGCTACGGCC
The DNA here is from genome assembly GCA_021628325.1 of Segatella copri. GTDB lineage: Bacteria > Bacteroidota > Bacteroidia > Bacteroidales > Bacteroidaceae > Prevotella > Prevotella copri_R. Next base: position 21,426 of record JAJXAL010000054.1, read on the forward strand.
CGCATAGCTGCCCGCAAGGCACGTGAGAGTGTACAGCGCAAGAACTTCATGACAGGTGGTGGTCTTCCTGGTAAACTTGCCGATTGCTCAATGAAGGATCCTAAAGAATGCGAGATCTTCCTCGTCGAGGGTGATTCCGCCGGTGGTTCTGCCAAGCAGGGTCGCGACCGTTTCCGTCAGGCTATTCTCCCATTGCGTGGTAAGATTCTGAATGTAGAAAAGGTACAGTGGCACAAGGTATTCGAAGCAGAGTCTGTCATGAACATCATCCAAAGTATCGGTGTCCGCTTCGGTGTAGATGGCGAAGACAGCAAGGAGGCTAATACCGACAAGTTGCGTTACGACAAGATTATCATCATGACCGATGCCGACGTCGATGGTTCTCACATCGACACATTGATTATGACACTCTTCTATCGTTTCATGCCAAAGGTTATTGAAGAAGGCCATCTGTATATCGCTACCCCACCACTCTACAAGTGTACTTATCGCAGCAAGGTAAGCGAATATTGCTATACAGAGCAGCAGCGCCAGGCATTCATCGACAAGTATGGAGATGGAGTAGAAGACAAGAATATCCACACCCAGCGATACAAAGGTTTGGGTGAGATGAACCCAGAGCAGCTTTGGGAAACTACTATGGACCCATCTACACGCTTGCTCAAGCAGGTTACTATCGAGAACGCAGCCCAGGCTGATGAGATTTTCTCTATGTTGATGGGTGATGATGTAGAACCACGCCGCGAGTTCATCGAACAGAATGCTACTTACGCCAATATCGACGCTTAAAGTTAACACGAACATATTGGGGGTAGACTCAGCGAGAGTCTTCCCCCTTTTTTGGATAGCCTCATCCAATGAGCATCACCTTCCGACTTCGTTTCCGGGCATCGAATTTTAAAACCAACAATACCATCTTTATGAAGCATATATTTTTTACGATTGCGTTAGCTGCCTCCAGTACGTGGAACTGCCAGGCAACAACAGTAAGTAAAGAGTTGCAACCCAACAAGTTGTGGTACAACAAACCTGCATACGCCTTCGAAGAGTCACTGCCATTAGGCAATGGCAAACTGGGTGCGCTGGTTTATGGTGGAGCCAATAATGACTCTATCCAGCTCAACGACATCACCCTTTGGACGGGCGTGCCTGTGAATCCCAACGAAGGTGGTGAAGCCTACAAGTGGATTCCGAAAATCAGAGAGGCGCTGTTCAAGGAGGATTACAAGACCGCCGATTCCCTGCAACACTATGTGCAAGGCCATAACTCGGAGTTCTATCAGCCACTGGGCATGATCAATATCAAAGACTGCAACCAGGGCGAGTTTACGGATTATTACCGCGAACTGAGCCTCGACAACTCCCTGGCTACTGTTCATTACAGGCGCAACGGCATCCAATACACCAAAGAGTATTTTGCTTCTCATCCCGACAAGATGATTGCCATCAAGCTGAGTGCCTCCCAGAAGAGATCCATCAACAGCGACATCTCACTCACTTCCCTCATTCCCCATCAGGTAAAAGCATCCAGAGGACAGCTCACCATGACGGGACATGTTCTCGGCGATGAAACCAACAGTACGCATTACTGTGCCATGCTTCAGGTGAAGAACACCGACGGAAAAGTGTGGGCAAGCGATTCTGTACTCCATCTGAAGGATGTGAGCGAGGCTATCATCTATCTCGTAAACGAAACAAGTTACAACGGATTCGACAAGCATCCTGTGAAGGAAGGAGCTCCATACATCGAGAACGTAACCGATGAAGCCTGGCACCTTGCCAACTTCACTTACGAAGAATTCAAACAGCGTCACATCGCCGACTACAAGAAACTCTTTGATAGAGTAAGTTTGAACCTGAAAGGAGCCAAGTTTGATGCCACCCGCCCTACCGACAAACAGTTGCTCGCCTACAGCGACAACCACGAGAGCAACCCTTATCTGGAACAGCTCTATTTCCAGTATGGAAGATACCTGCTCATCAGCAGCAGTAGAACCAAGGGAGTGCCTGCCAACCTGCAGGGACTCTGGGCACCAGCCCTCCGTTCGCCATGGCGCGGCAACTATACCATCAACATCAACCTGGAAGAAAATTACTGGCCGGCAGAAGTTGCGAACCTCTCAGAACTGGTAGCCCCAGTAGACGGATTGGTAGAGGGTATGGCTGTGACAGGTCGCCACAATGCCCAGCACTTCTATGGTATCGATAAGGGATGGTGCGCTGGACACAACACTGATGCCTGGGCAATGACCAATCCTGTAGGAACCGGAAACGAAAGTCCGCAATGGAGCAACTGGGCTATGGGTGGAGCCTGGCTTGTAGAAACCCTTTGGGATCACTATGACTATACCCGCGATACCGAATATCTTCGCAATACAGCCTATCCGCTGATGAAGGGGGCTGCCGACTTCCTGCTTGCGTGGCTCATCCCGAATCCACACAATCCAAACGAGCTGATTACTGCTCCTTGCACATCGCCAGAGGCAGATTACATCACCGATAAGGGCTACCGTGGCAGCAGTTTCTATGGCGGAACCGCCGACCTCGCCATCATCCGCGAGCTCTTCAAGAATACCATCAAGGGAGCAAAAGCCCTGGGCATCGACAACGATTACCAGCAGCAGTTGCAATCAGCCCTCAATCGCCTGCGCCCTTACCATATCGGTAAGCGGGGCAATCTGATGGAGTGGTACCACGATTGGGAAGACCAGGATTGGCATCATCGCCACCAGTCACACCTGCTGGGGCTCTATCCATTCCATCAGATTTCGGTAAACAAGACTCCGGAACTTGCTGCTGCCGCAACCAAGACCCTGGAAATCAAGGGCGATAATTCCACCGGTTGGAGTACAGGCTGGAGAATCAACCTCTGGGCTCGTCTGCATCGTGCCGACAAAGCTTATCAGATATACCGCAAGCTGCTCACCTACGTAAGCCCTGAAGTCTACAAGGACAGCAAACACCACAGCGGTGGCACCTACCCTAACCTCTTTGATGCCCATCCACCTTTCCAGATAGATGGCAACTTCGGAGGCACAGCAGGTGTATGCGAGATGCTGATGCAATGCGATGGCGAGACTATGCATCTTCTTCCTGCTCTACCTAAAGAATGGCCTGCAGGCGAAATTAAGGGTATCAAAGCACGTGGAAACTACGAGATTAATCTCGTATGGAACGGAGGAAAGGTCAGCAAAGCTTCCATCACCAGCAAGAATGCCGGAAACCTGACCGTCAAGTATAATGGTAAGCAGAAAGCATTAAATTTCAAGGCTGGCGAAACAAAACTCATAAAATAGACAAATAAGAATCTATGAGATATTTTACAATTCTCATCTTTACAACTCTCTGGGTGCTGAATTCCTATGCACAGGAATTCGGTACCCATTGGGTATCATATCCATTCCCCAACGATTCTTCCGAGATATTATACAGGAAAATCTATCATCTTGATCAAAAGCCTTTAAAGGCTGAGATAAGCATGGCAAGTGGAGGAAATACCCGCCTATACATCAACGAAAGAAATGCTACGCCAAGCATTTTCAACGAAGGAGCCAGAGACAGCATCCTTCTGATGCAAACCATAGATATCTCCAGATATCTGAAAAAGGGCGAAAACATCATCGCGGTCTGGTATGCACCAGGAAGAATAAGGAATAAGAGCAAACAACTCTCGCTGGAACTTCATGGCTGGTATACAGACTCTGTTCCTTTTTATCATAAAGCAGACGAAACATGGTGGTGCAAGCCCCTGAAGGGCGGCAGTTACAACGAAAAGGAACACTTTGACAATAGAATATACACTACTGAGTGGAAATCGACTGAATACCAATCTTCAGGATGGGTTCATCCGACAGGCGCCTTCAAAGATACGATAAACTATATCTTTGTTGACCAGCTGCCATACCTCACCCAGAACAAACTTCAAATGGTATTAGAACCATACCAGGAGGAATTTGATCATCAGGGATGCCATATAGACTTCGGACGTCCGTTCCGTGGAACCATCCGGCTCACGATACGCAATGCCAGCAAAGGAACGACACTTCATATTAACGGCAACCAATATGTATGCAGTGGCGAAATGGACGAGCAAGCCTATTACCGTTTCCATGCTGAACAACAAAAAGATTTCGTGATAACTTGGGATAAAGGTTTTAGAAGAAGTAATATCACAAATATAGAAGGATTAGAGATTTCGGAATAAGCTCAACAGCGTTTCGAAATCTCTTTTTTTATAAGACAAAAAAGACTTCGGAACTATTATCTTCCAAAGTCTCTAACTGAATTTAGTCTTCCAATTCGGCAAGTACTTGCTCTGCCACTTCGCAAAGCTCATCATACCATTCCTTGCCGAATTTCTCTACCAACGGACCCTCCAGGAACTTATAAACCGGAAGATTCAACTCCTCTCCTTTCTTGATGGCATCCTTGCATATACGCCATTTGTTATAGTTGATGCCATACACCTCGTTGCCGAAATCCTTGGCACGTATAGGATACAAGGCACAGGAGATAGGCTTCTTGAACTTCGACTTTCCTTCGCGATAAGTACGCTCCAAGGCACAGAGACAACAGTTAGGAATCGTATGTCCATCGCCCAGGTCTTTCAAATCCTGGTAGCAGGTAAACACACAATCCTTACCATTCACGATGCTCGTCACCAAATCGCCTTCAATATCGGTATAAGCCACGCCCTGCTTATCTATGATAGCCTGGGCAGAAGCTGAGAGATCATCCCAAACCACATCCAGCGCATCCTCAATTTCCATAATCTCATCCAGGGTAACAGGAGCTCCCGCATCGCCTTCGATGCAGCACTCACCCTTGCAGGCATCAAGGTCGCAACAGAATTTTTCGGTGATAATATCAGGTGAAACCAACACGTTGCCCACCTGCAGAATACGCAGTTCGTCTTTCTTCATAATGTTTTTGAGATGAATAAATTTCTTTGAGTGTATAATAAAAATAATGATAGCTACCCATGAGTGGATAGCTATATATTAATCGGTGTACCTACCATTGGATAGGCGCAATTCCGTTCTGCTGCAGATACGCATTGCAGCGGGAGAAATGATGATTGCCAAACCATCCGCCTCTGTTGGCTGATAATGGCGAAGGATGAACGCTTTCCAATATCAGATGCTTGCTTGTATCGATGAGTTTCGCCTTGCTTCGGGCATAACCGCCCCAAAGGATAAACACCAGATGCTCCTTATCCTTGCTGAGCGCCTTGATGGCAGCATCAGTAAACTCCTCCCAGCCTTTGCGCTGATGACTCGCTGCCTGATGGGCACGAACGGTCAACGTGGCGTTGAGCAACAATACTCCCTGCTTTGCCCAGCGGGTTAAATCGCCCGTAGCTGGCATCGGAGTACCGAGATCCATCTGAATCTCCTTGAATATATTAATCAATGATGATGGGAAAGTGATTCCGTCCGGCACAGAGAAACTCAGTCCCATCGCCTGACCCGGCTCATGGTATGGATCCTGTCCGATAATCACTACCTTTACATCATCAAAAGGACAGAGATTGAAGGCATTGAAAATCAAGCGGCCAGGAGGATAACAGGGCGTACGCAGGTATTCCTCTTTCACGAAGTTTGTGAGGTCAACAAAATACTGCTTGTCGAACTCTTCTCCTATATGCTGTCTCCAACTTTCTTCTATCTTTACGTTCATGCTTAATATAAATTCAAAAGTATCTTAAGATACTTACGCAAGTATCCTAAGATACTTGGCCAAGTATCTTAGGATACTTTTTGAGGTATATAAAATCGTTTTTACTTGTTGTCAGAAATCAAGTTCTCACCTGTCATATCTGCAGGCTTCTCCAAGCCCATGATATGGAGGATAGAAGGAGCTACGTCTGCCAAACGACCATCCTTTACGGTAGCTGAGTTGTTGTCAGTTACGTAGATGAATGGAACTGGGTTCAAAGAGT
>JAJXAL010000200.1:0-1721 GCA_021628325.1 Segatella copri
TTACAGTCTGAATCCTAAGCCGATGGTCATCGGGTAGCACTCGGGAGCCTTGGTCTTGTTGAGCAGCGGGGTTACTCCGGCACGGGCGTAGAGCATCACTCCTGAGTAGCCGGCACGGGCTTCCAGGTTCAGGCCGATAGGGTTGAGGTTGATATCGCCCGTTTCTGTATGCTTGTGCTTGCCTATGAAGTAGCGGGAATGCTCGTGCCAGCGGTATTCTACCGATGGACCTAACGCCAGGAATGCATCATGGCATCCTATGCGCTTCTGCCACTCCAGCATGATAGGCAGGCGGAGCACATTGTAGCTGATATAGCTTTTCTTCAGCGTCTCGCCTTCTATCGGAGTCATTGCTGATACCCCGTTTTCGGTACTTAATACATAATTGTCCTTGAAATGGTGGTGTACCTGTCCGATGGAGAGAGAGGAGGTGAGCGCCATTTCGTTGGAAAGGCGGAAGCAGAGACTGGTGAGGGTGATGCCCCATTCCCACGACTTGGAGTCGCGACTGTGCATCTCGTTGTTGCCTCCCATGCTTCCCCTGCTGCCTGGCAACTGGCTGCAGCCGAAGAAGAAGGTTGGATAATGACTCTCCAGACTGCGCTTGCGCTTGCTCAAAGTCTGAGGGATGAATGGTGAGGTGACAAATACCTTTTCTACTTCCTGACCATCTACGAATTGGGTTTCGGAAATCTTGGTCATCTCGTTGCCGTTCATCTTATATATCTTCACAGAAGTCTGTTCACCATCCTGCTTGATGACGATGTTCTGGTCGTTCACTCTGATTGTGGTGTCGTTAGCCTCTACCGAGGCTGGTGCACTGTTGCTGTTGGTTTCAGCAAGGGCGAAGGCTGGCATCATGGCAGCCATCATCATTACGTTTTTGATATTCATAATACTATATTTTATGTTGTTTCTTATTCTTATTGAGAAGATTCCAGAAGGAAGATGTTGCTTCTATCTTCTGGAATAGCAGAGTTGCATGATATCTTCGGGCGACAGGTCGCCTTCGATATAAATCACGGTTCCCTTGCTTTTACTCGGATTACTGAAGAGGATAAAGCGGTTGTTGCCATTGCTCAAGGGTGCCATCATGTAATAGCCGCTCACCATCTTGCCATTCTCCACCACCTCTCTGATCTTTTTCGCAGCCTTGCGGTCGGACTTCAGATAGTGGGCTATTTCCGTGGCATGGTTCTTATATACCAGGCTCTTGTATATCTTGAGCTTGTAACCTTTGAGTTGCGTATTCTGCATCGTAACCATCTTGCATCCCTTGGCGTGCCCGAATCGTTGGAATATGCTCTTTACGTACAGCCCCTCCTGTGCATTAGCCGAAATCGAGGCTACCACGATAAGAAGCAGTCCGATGAAGAAGCGTTTTATCAAGTTGCATCGTTTCATATTCTATACCTTATTATATATATTATACTTTATAGTTTGATTGATTGTTTCATCTAAAAGATGAATTTATTGTTTCATCATATCCAGGGCACTGAATGGATCTTCGGAATCTGCCGAAACATCTTCCAGGGCATCCAGGGCTTCGTTATGAACGAACTCCTGGTCGGTATAAACCTTTCCATCGATAACCGCATAACATTCAGGCTGAGGCTGGGTTATCTTCTGGATGCCCACAATCAGGAATGCGATGATAGCGGCGGCTGCCACAGAAGTGCCGAAATATTTGAGCCATCTGCTGCGAGAAGCTTCCTTCTTTG
>JAJXAL010000200.1:1821-3202 GCA_021628325.1 Segatella copri
CTTTTAGAATTTGAGAAAGATTCATCTGTTCGAATCCGATATAGCTGAAGAGGGCGCGGTAGGATTCCCATTCTTCCGGAATATCATTGGCATGCTCTTCGAAATATTTTCTGAGCGTTGCCTCTTCCTCATTGGATGTGGCACCATCCATATACTTGTCGAGCAAGTTCTGTATTCTTTTTATTTCATCATTCATAACTTTTCCTCCTTCTTTATTTTGTTCTGTTCTGTTTCACGATATTCATATAGGTCTCTCTGATTTTGAGTCGGGCTCTGGAGAGATTCTTTCGGAGATTATCGGCAGTGCATCCCGTTATCTGCATGATTTCATCGGCAGTATAGCCTTCTATCTCCTTCATGCGGAATATCTGCTGCTGCAAGGGCGGGAGCTGTGCCACTATCTGCTTGATGAGGTTTACCTCGTCCCGTTGCTCTGCCCGCCGGTCTTCTATGGGTACTTCCATCACCTTGTCGGTGGTGAAGTTCCGCTCCTCATGTCGGCACTGGTCATAAAACTTGTTGCGCATGATGGTGATGGCGAGCGCCTTGAGGTTATCTTCTGCCTTGATATTCTGGCGTATGTCCCACAGCCTGAGCATGACTTCCTGCACGAGGTCTTCGGCATTGTCGTCACTCTCAGTCAACCTTAGCGCATACGCTTTCAAGTTGCTGCGCATCGGTAGGATGATATGGTTGAATTCTTCTGTTCTCATAACCTTTACATTCTATAGACGTATGAATTTGAAAAATCGGACATCTAAGAAGAGATTTTTTTCAAAAAATGCTTTCTTTTTTCAAAGAAAAATGTTATTTTTGCAGTCATAAACATAAAATTTAGCAATCGAAAACATTAAAAAACTGAATGGCTTATGGCATCTGTAGTTTCTATTATTCCCATCGTGTTGCTGTTCATCCTGATGCTCGGCTTCAAGATGGCAGGTCATAAAAGCGCCTTGCTGACGCTCGTAATTACCGTGTTGCTCGCTCTCTTCGCTGCTTCGCCGCTAGGCATGATTGCCCCGGAACATGCGGAGGACAGCGTGATCGCCCTGACGGGATGGGCGGTGGTGGAAGGCATCCTGAAGGCGGTATTCCCGATTCTCATCATCATCCTGATGGCTATCTACAGCTATAATATCCTCGTGGAAAGCAAGCAGATAGAGGTGATCAAGAGGCAGTTTACATCGATTACCGATGATAAGGGACTGCTCGTGCTGCTCCTCGTATGGGGATTCGGCGGACTGCTCGAAGGTATGGCGGGCTTCGGAACGGCGGTGGCGATACCTGCCGCTATCCTCATCGGACTCGGCTTCAAACCGATGTTCTCGGCTCTGGTTTCCTTAATCGGTAATACCGTGGCTACGGGATTTGGTGCCGTGGG
>JAJXAL010000201.1:0-3187 GCA_021628325.1 Segatella copri
ACGTACCTAGCAACATCACCTACTGTTTCACCGAACCATGTCCGATGAAAAACAAGTGTATCCACTATCTATCCGGTCTCTACAAAAACGAGAAGACTGATAGAGGGGATGCCATTTTCCCAAATGCCCTGAAAAACGGGAATTGCAAGTACTTCGCTCCGCTGCGTATCGTGAAAATGGCATGGGGATTCGACAAACTCTTTGCCGAAATGAAAGTGAAAGACGCTCCTGCACTGCGCGCCGAAATGAGAGACTACCTCGGCAGCAAAGGACAATACTACCGTTACAAACTGGGACAACTGAAACTCCTGCCGGAACAACAGACATATATCAAACAGCTCTTCGCCAGATACGGATATAAAGATGTTGAATTCGACCATTTCTCAGAAGAGATTGATTTCACTAAAAGCTAATCTTTTTCTCTGCCCTCCAGATGTTCCAGCCATACCATTTAAGCGGTCCCACAGAGAACACGTGACGGGCTACCGGTGAACACGTGACGGGCTACTAGAGAACAAGCGATGGGCAGCCATTGCCCGTATAACGGGAAACGAGTGCCCAATTTATCAACCAAACTTTGGGCAACGCTGATAAGATTTTATAGTTTATAGTTGACAGTTTATGGTTAATAGTTAACAAACAAACATCCTAATCAATATATTCAATGAAGGTAACAATCGTTCATACAAACAACAAGAAGCAGCTCCTCGTCAGCACAAAGACGATGGAGAAGTTGCTGCAACGTATCGCAAAAGATGACAGCAGACTTACTGTTACCCATTTCCGCGAATACGTGACCTATATGGAAAGCGGCTACGAATATTACAAGGATATGCCAACATGGATGCACATCTACCCCGCTGCTGAATTCGCCAAAGACGAAAACAACAACCTGAAGATGAAGGCGTGCAACGGTATCCTGATGCTGAAATTCGGAAACATAACGGATGCGGACGGCGTGGAGGGCGTGAAGCGCTCGGTTGCCATGCTGCCTTCTACCTTTGCTGCGCTGGAAGGTGCTGATGGCAAGTCGGTTATCGTATTGGTGAAATTCAGCAACAAAGATGATTTGCTGCCTACAGAGGAGGCGGATGCCGAACGACTGTACCGCATCGCTTACCAGCAGATTTTGCCTGTATATCAGGCGATTGCCAAGGCTTCGGTGCTCACAGACGGACCGAAACCTTCTATAGAAGCGGGCTCTAACCTGTCTTTTGAGCCTTCGATGCACAACAGTTTTATGATGACGCTCGATGCGAAACCTTATTTCAACAGCAAGGCGGTGGCGATGAAAATTGACAGCAACATGCACCCTCAGAACCAGGCTTTCAACACGGAAGATAATCAGCAGATGATTCCTGGTTCCGGTACTTCGGAAGAAGAAAAGAAAGTTGACAAGAACAGCGTTCGCGAGAATATCATGAGCATGATGCAGCTGCTGAAAAGTAAATATAACTTCAGATACAACACGGTGATGAAATTCGTGGAATACATGCCGAAGGAGAAAGGTTGGTATGGTTTCCAGCCTGTGGATCCGAGAGTGCAGAAGCGCATGACGCTGGAGGTGCAGCTCGCAGACATCCGGGTCAGCATCAAGGATGTCAGGAATTTTCTGGAGTCTGATTATATCAAGAATTATAATCCGATAGATGAATATCTCTTCCAATGCTACGACAAATGGGACGGGAAGGACCATATACGTGCCTTGGCTCGTACGGTTCCTACCAACAATCCTTACTGGGCAGACTGGTTCTACACCTGGTTTCTGGGCATGGTTGACCAGTGGCGCGGCTTTACCCATCGCCAGTATGGCAACTCGGTGGCTCCGCTTCTGATTTCCAAGCAGGGTTACAACAAGAGTACTTTCTGTCGCCGGCTGTTGCCGCCGGAACTGCAGTGGGGATATAACGATAATCTGATTCTGTCAGAAAAACGTCAGGTTTATCAGGCGATGGCGCAGTTTATGGTCATCAATCTCGATGAGTTCAATCAGATTTCGCCACAGGTGCAGCAGGGATTTCTGAAGAATCTCATCCAGTTGCCTACGCTGAAATACAAGCCTCCGTATGGCAGTCATGTCATGGAATTTCCTCGTCTCGCCTCGTTCATCGCCACGAGCAACATCACGGATATTCTCTCCGATCCATCCGGCAACCGAAGGTTCATAGGCGTGGAACTGACGGGACCTATCGATGTGAGTGTGCGGCCGAACTATCAGCAACTTTTCGCCCAGGCGCTGACTGCTTTGCACAATGGCGAGAAGAGTTATTTTGATGCGGAACAGGTGAAGTTGATCATGAAGAACAACTGCCAGTTTGAGGTGGCTGAGCCGATAGACCAGTATTTCATGCTCTATTTCGAGTTGGTTGAGAATGAGAAAGAGGGCGAATATCTGACTGCCGCCGAGATTTTCGACTATCTGAAAAAGCAGATAGGTTCATCGCTCAAGGTGAACAGTTTGATGGGATTCGGCAGAAAACTGGCGAATATGAGTGAGTTAAAACATAAGAGATTTGCAGATGGAATGAAGTATCTTGTAAAGAAAAAGTGAGATAATGATACTTCTATGATACTTTAATGAGACTTCTCGGCACAAAAACCGAGAAGTCTCATTATCCTTATCTTATTATCTATCAAGTCTTTAAGTCGGTATTTTCAATAGAAAATGAGACTTTGAGACTTTTTTCTCAAAAAAACTTTTTCACGTAAGAGAAAACTATTATCCTTTAGATAGCATAAAGGAAGGTGCGGATGAACCAGTAGCAAACGATACCTGCGATGTAACCAACGAAAGCAATCCAGGAGATATGCTTCATATACCAGCCGAAGGTAATCTTCTCCAAGCCCATTACTACCACACCAGCGGCACTACCGATAATCAGCATTGAACCACCGACACCGGCACAGTAGGCGAGCAACTGCCAGAAGACGCCATCCACAGCCATATCGCCAGCGGCTGCCACAGGATACATTCCCATACATCCGGCTACCAGAGGCACATTGTCAACAATACTTGAAAGCACACCGATGATACCAGTAACCAGGTAGTGGTTGCCATCGAATACGACGTTCAAGCCCTGACCCAAAGCAGTCAATACGCCAATCTCAGCCAGGCAGGATACTGCCATCAGAATACCGAGGAAGAAGAGGATGGTACTCATATCAACACGAGAAAGCAACTTGGTTA
>JAJXAL010000004.1:0-69840 GCA_021628325.1 Segatella copri
ATTTTGAAAATGACCGAAAATGACCATGACCGGAAATGACCGCTTTTGCCTTTCTGTGTTCTCCATTGTACTTTTTCAGCGTTTTTTTGTTATTTGCAATAAAGTTCAGAAAGAAAATCAACAGAACTTATTGTATTGCAGCTACTTATAGATTTTCTCACATAGAAAGTCAGGGTGAAAGCTTGCATTCTGCCCGAAAATGTTGTATCTTTGCACCGGCAATCGAAAGAACAGCCTTTTGTGCCTTGCTCGGGTCTTCTATTAAGACCAACACGGGTCATAAATGATGGCAGGCGCCGGTCATCAATGAAGACCCCGAAAACGGCAGGAACGGGGCGTTCTGGGGAGTTGCAAAACAAAGGACTCTAAACATACTACAAACGACTATGATTAATTACAGCATCGTAATGCGTAGCGTGAACGCAAATCTTCTGGAAATCAACCAGGCGAAGTCACGCATCAACCAGGCGAAGAAGGAGGGTACTACCCCTGACCCAAAGGACCTGGAACTCGTGAAGACCGAGAAGCAGAACGCTTTCGCCATCTCACAGTACACCGACATCATGACCATTGAGAAGTTTGCCAAGCACATCACCTCTCATGGTAGTGTTTATTCAAGAGCCGACATCAGCGCCATCCTCTACATCGCCGTAGACTGTATGCGTGAGATGTTGCTTGAGGGCAAGAAAATCCGTCTGGGCGATCTCGGTGATTTCTCTCTCCTTCTCACCTCAAAGGGTGCCGAGGATGCTGACAAGTTCACCTCGCAGAACATCACTGGTGTGAAGGTTCAGTGGGAGCCTGGTCAGGAGTTTAAGAACCTTCGCGATGACGCCGAGTTCAACCTCGTAGCCAGCCGCAGCGCTCAGGCAGCCGTTATCAAGGCGATTAAGGAGGGTAAGACCAACGTTGACCTCAACGCGCCAACTACTCCGGATAATACGCCAGGCGGTTCTACCCCAGGTGGTTCAAACACCGGTCAGACCGGCAGCGACGGCCAAGGCTCTGAATCAGGCGGCGGTACTACCGGCAAGGACGATACTGGCGACGGCCTTGAATAGCCCAAGGATAGACTGGCTAGGGTGCTAGCCCCTAGCCCAGCCTATCCGCCCCAAAAATTCAACATTCAACACTCAACATTCAACATTCAAAAAAAATGAAAGCGAACACTTGGAAAACAATTCTTCAGATAGCCATCAGCATACTGACCGCTATAGCTACTACGCTCGGAGTAACGAGCTGCATGGGATAAAAATGATAAAATAAGGTTAAATCGAGTTCGACCAGCTAACAAAATCCATCCATATAATCAACTTTCTGAATATTTTTTTGTATTTTTGCAGATATATTGCAAGAATATAGGGGGGGTGAGCATGGCTTATCCTCCTAGATTAAAGGCGTATAATTATTAAAAGATTAGAAAATGAAGAAAATATTTATCATGAGCATTTTAACCATGCTATCAAGCCTGTCTTCTTGTCAGGCGCAAAATAAGGGCTATAAGAGTCTGTCGGCAGATGACTACGAGAAAGCCATCGCTGACACCGCAGTAATCCGTCTCGACGTACGAACCGCAGAGGAGTTTGCCAATGGGCATATTCGTGGGGCAATCAACATTGACGTACTGAAATCAGACTTCGAGCAGAAGGCCGCTGCCACTCTTCCCAAAAGCAAGACTATCGCCGTGAACTGCCGAAGCGGCAAGCGAAGCAAAAATGCCGCTGCTATATTGACAAAGAACGGCTATCAGGTAATAGAACTCGATTCCGGCTTTATTGGCTGGCAGGCAGCAGGAAAAGAAATCGTAAAGGAGTAAAGTTAAACTAACTGAACTTCCCCACATGCGAAAGTTCCGTTAGTTATTATAAAATTTTAATTTGTAGCGTATGAAAAGAATTTTGCGAATTTTGATGATTGCCATCTGCTGCATGGTTTCATGCAATATGGTGGCAAATGCGGGCAACGACAAGCCTATCTCTGTAAATGCACTTCCTGCCAAGGCTCAGACCTTACTCAGCCTGCATTTCAATGGTCAGAAGGTGATGCTTGCTACCATTGAGTCGGGCGTTGTGAACAGAAGCTACGACGTGGTTCTGCAGAATGGCACGAAGCTGGAGTTCGACAAAAAAGGAAATCTTACAGAGATTGACTGCAAGCAGGCCACCGTGCCAGACCAGCTGATTCCGCAAGCCATCAAGAATTACCTGATGGATAATTATGCAGGACAATCGGTGAAAAAGATTGAAATGAACAAGAATGAATACGAGGTAGAACTGGCTAACGGATTGGATTTGACCTTCAACAAGCATTTCCAATTAATAGATATTGACTGATTATCAAGTTAACTGAACTTTCGCATATCAGGAAGCTAAGTTTCGCAAGTGGTTTAACTACGGGCTGAAAGCCCAAAAGCAAAAAAAATCCCAGTCAGGATAAAACCTCGACTGGGATTCTTATTTTAAATCTCTCTCTTATTTTTCACATCTATAAAAAGATGATTACTTCAAACCACGGTTGATAAGGGTTGTGTTGAGAAGCATCACGTACTTACGATACTGACTGTTGTTCAAGATAACGTGCATGTACTTGAGGTCCTTCAAAACTGCCTTGTCAATCATTGCAGAACGATCCTCACCCTTTGCTGTTGCAGCATTCATCATGTCTGCGGTAAAGTTCTTGTGTACATCAGCTACAGCCTCTACCTGGTCGATGTTCAAGCTCAAAGCATCTGCCATGCTAGACATGTTAACGTTCATGTTGAAAGCTGCTGTTGCATTTGTCTCCTCTTCAGCTGCGAAAGTAGTTGTTGCCATTGCAAACATAGCTACTGCTAATACCATAATCTTCTTCATAATCTTTTTACCTTTCTTTAATTTGTGAGTCCTGCACATCCGTAGACGCCGGCTCTGTTAAACATTATCCTATAGTCTTTTTCTTTAAGACGCTGCAAAGATACGAACTTTCCTCAGTGTACGCAAACATTTCTTGGGATATTTTCAGTTTTCCGTCTATTTCTTGACTTAAATCAACAACAATACACCGAAATAGGTGTCAGAACGTTAGAGATATTACATTTTCTCTATCATTTTGTAATATCATCGAAAAAAAAGCCCTTTTTCTTCGTTTATACCAATTATTATTTGTACCTTTGCAGAAGATTCAACCTATAAAACAAGCAAAATGGTACAGGAAAATCATATAGACAAGGCACTCGCCTTTATGGAAAGTCTCGAGAAACTGGGCAACCAGCTCAAGGCGGCTGAGGAACACCAGAAACAGCTCATCGCCCGAATGCTGGATCTCAAGAAAGAGAATCTGACCGACGGCGAGGAATATGCTGAACTCTCGCAGAAGAGCAAAAGTCTGCAGGATATCATCGACAAATGGCGACCTATCTATCTGGAGCGCATGGAGATGGTAAAGAGCGTAAGCATTCAGAAAAGAAAAAGAAATAATAAAAAATAAATATAGAAATGGAAACAAACAACAAAAACAAGTTTATTGTAGTTTCATACGCACTGTATGATGTAACTAATGGTGACAACGGCGAGGAGATGCTCATCGAGCGCACAACCGACGAGCGTCCGTTCATCTTCATCAGCGGTATGGGTGTTACCCTGCCAGCTTTCGAAGAGAAGGTGGTAAACCTGGCTAAAGGTGAAGAGTTCGACTTCCAGCTGGACCCAGAGCAGGCTTACGGACAGCACTATGATGAGCGCGTACTGGAGCTCGACAAGCAGATTTTTACCGTCAACGGCCAGTTTGATGCACAGCACGTACAGGTAGGCGCTATCATCCCATTGCAGAACGAGGATGGCAACCACTTCAACGCAGTAGTGAAGAACATCAGCGATACAAAGGTAACCTGCGACCTGAACCACCCATTGGCTGGCTTGAAGCTCAACTTCTGCGGTCAGATTCTCGAGAGCCGCGAGGCTACTGCTGAGGAGATTGCCAAGATGGCTCAGATGATCAGCGGTGAAGGTGGCGGCTGCTCAGGTGGCTGCGACAACTGCGGCGGCGACTGCAAGGATGGCAACTGCGAGGGTGGTTGCGAAGGCGGCTGCAACAAGTAATAAAGACCTTTATAATATATTAAGGTAATGAGGAATACATTTGGTAATCTTTTCACTCTCACTACGTTTGGAGAGAGTCATGGAATAGCTGTAGGAGGCGTTATAGACGGATTTCCTGCAGGCATAGAAATCGACATGGACTTTATCCAGAGCGAGCTGAACCGCCGACGCCCAGGACAGAGCCACATCACAACGGCCAGAAAGGAAGCTGACAAGGTAGAGTTTCTGAGTGGTGTGTTCGAAGGCAAATCAACAGGAACCCCTATCGGCTTTGAGGTGCGTAACCAGAACCAGCATTCTCAGGACTATGAGAACATGCGCTGTCTCTTCCGCCCTTCTCACGCAGATTTCACCTATCACGAGAAGTATGGCGTACGCGACCATCGTGGCGGCGGCCGTTCTTCAGCCCGCATCACCATTGCCCGATGCGTAGGCGGAGCCTTGGCTAAACTTGCCTTGCGACAGTTGGGCATCAGCATCACGGCTTATACATCACAGGTGGGCAGCATCGCACTGGAGAAAGATTATCATCTGTATGACCTTAACACCATAGAAGATAATCCGGTGCGCTGTCCTGACCAGCAGAAGGCGAAGGAAATGGAAGATCTCATCGCCCAGGTTAAGGCTGACGGCGATACGATTGGTGGAATCATCACTTGCGTCATCAAGGGTTGCCCGGTAGGATTGGGCGAGCCTGAGTTTGACAAGCTTCATGCCCAACTGGGTGCTGCCATGCTTGGCATTAACGCCGTGAAGGGTTTTGAATATGGCGAGGGATTTGCCGGAGTTACTGTCCGCGGAAGTGAGCAGAATGATGTCTTTATCCCGAAGGCTGATGCTGCTGAGGTGCCAGAAGGTGCTGCCGTGAATCAGGATGTTGCAGCCCGTATTATAACAAAGAGCAATCATAGCGGAGGAATACAGGGCGGTTTGAGTAATGGCCAGGACATCTATTTCCGTGTTGCCTTTAAGCCGGTGGCTACCCTGCTGATGGAGCAGAATACGGTAGATTTGGAAGGAAATGCCACCACGCTGACTGCCCGCGGCCGTCATGATCCTTGCGTTTTGCCAAGAGCCGTGCCGGTGGTTGAAGCCATGGCAGCCATGGTGATTCTGGATAATTATCTCTTGAATAAAACAATAAAACTTTAATTAGTGATTAGTTAGTAGTGATTAGTGATTAACAAACTAATCACTACTAAATAATAACTAATCACTAAAAACTAATCACTACCTAAAGCTTACTATCCTTTAATAGTTTTGGGCAATATTCATTAAAAAAGCATTTATCGCAGAGCGGTTTCGTACTCTTGCAAATATATCTGCCATGCAGCAGAATCCAATGATGCGCATTCGGAATATCCTCTGCCGGAATGTGTTTCATCAGATAATCTTCTACTTTTCGGGGCGTATCTGCCGTTTTCGGCACCAACCCCATACGATGACTCACACGGTAAACATGCGTATCCACCGCCATCGTAGCATGACCGAACCATACGGCACGAATCACATTCGCCGTCTTGCGTCCCACTCCTGCCAACTTCTCCAAATCATCCGCAGCCTCAGGCACCTCACCTCCGAACATCTCAACCAGCTGGCGAGACATTTCAGCAAGATGCTTCGCCTTGGCATTCGGATAACTCACCGAACTGATCAACTCATAAATATCTTCCTCGCTTGCCTGTGCCATGTGCTGCGCATCAGGATAACGGGCAAAGAGAGCAGGCGTAACCATGTTGATGCGTTTGTCGGTGCATTGCGCAGAAAGCAAGGTAGCCACCAGAAGCTGAAATGCGCTACCGAACTGCAACTCGGTAGTTACATTCGGCAGCGCACTTCTGAAATGATTCAATATAAAATCGTATCTTTCCTTACGAAGCATTTCTCTTACTTTTTAGCAGGAGCAGCCTCCTCTTTCTTCAGCTTACCCTTGTAAGCCTTGTTCAAGCCGGAAATCACCTCTTTTGTAATATCGTAAGCCTTGTCAGCATAGAGCAGATTATCGCCGCTCTTAGAGAAGATGATGCTATACTTCTTGTCCTTGTTGTAGCGGGCAAGATAGTTGGCAATGCTGTCGTGGAGCGCCTTGTTGTACTTCTCCTGCTCAGCAGCAAACTCGTTGCTCAAGCGCTGCTGCAAGCCCTGCAGGTCGTTGTTCTGCTTCTGCAGTCCAGCCTGGATAGCCTCAGCCTGCTCGCGGGTGTAAGCATTCTGCTGAATCTTCTGCTGGAAGTTAGCTGCTGCAGCCTGGAGCTGCTGACCCTTCTGCGCAATAGTAGCCTGAATGTTCTGACCCTTCTTCTCCAAGATAGAAGAATACTCCTTAGCAAAGGTATACTGAGTCATGATAGAGTCTACCTCTACATAAGCAATCTTCAATTCAGCAGGAGCCTTGCTCTCTGACTTAGCCTCTACCTGAGGCTGAGATTTGTTGCATGATGCCAATGACAGGGCAGCAACAGCTGCAATTGCCACTGAACTCAAAATGTTCTTTCTCATTTTTTCTATCATATTATATTATTACTATTTTCTAATAAGCCTTGTTGGCTTCCCTTGCCTCACGGTCCTGATCCACCACACAATGAATGCCCTGCTTGCGCAAGCCCGGATTGTCGTGCACATGCTGGGAAGAGAACTTGCCATTCTTCTTAAAAATCAACTTTACGCAAAATAATGCCATGCATATAGCAATTATTAACACGCTTAATAACATTAATTTTATCATTTTTATTACCTTTGCAGTGCCTTAGTGCACTTTTGGGTGCAAAGGTACTATTTTTTTGGGAATAACCAAAACAAAATAGCAGAAATAAATGTTTTATCAAAACAAAATAATAGAAAATAAATGAATAAAAGTGAATTGAAGCCTGCTCTCGTGTTCGAGCAGTTCGCAAAAATCAACGAAATACCTCGTCCTTCCAAGCACGAGGAGAACATGATTGAGTTTTTGAAATCTTTCGGTGAGGCTCATCAGCTCGAAACGCTGGTAGATGAAACCGGTAATGTGCTCATCCGTAAAGCTGCCACTCCAGGCTACGAGCATGCTGAAACCATCATCCTACAGAGCCACATGGACATGGTTTGCGATAAACTGGTAGATGTTGATTTCGATTTCCACAAAGACGCCATCCAGACTTACGTAGACGGAGAATGGCTTAAGGCAAAAGGCACTACATTGGGCGCTGACGACGGTATAGGCTGCGCCATCGAGCTGGCTATCCTGGCAAGCAACGATATTGAGCATGGTCCTATCGAGTGCGTCTTTACACGTGATGAAGAAACCGGACTGACCGGTGCTCACGGCATGAAGGCGGGCTTTATGACCGGAAAGATGCTCATCAATCTTGACTCAGAGGATGAGGGCGAAATCTTCGTATCCTGCGCCGGTGGTCAGACAACCCATGCCACATTCCACTTCTCACGCGAAGAGGCTCCTGCGGGTTATTTCTTCATGGAAGCTTCGCTGAAGGGTCTCAACGGTGGTCACTCGGGCGATGACATCAACAAGAAGCGCGCCAATGCCATCAAGATTCTTGCCCGCTTCCTCTTCCTCGAAAATGAGAAACTGAATGGAAGTCTGCGCCTCGTAAGCTTCAACAGTGGCAAAATGCACAATGCGATTCCTCGTGACGGAAAGATTATTTTCGCCGTCAAGAATGCTGAGAAGGAACAGGTTCGTGCCGACTGGAACATCTTTGCATCAGAAATAGAAGATGAATTCCACGTAACCGAACAGGCTATGCAGTTCAATATGAGCAGCACCGATGCTGCACCTGTCATCGAGAAAGCTGTAGCTGACAAGTTCGTAATGGCTCTCCAGGCAGTAGACAACGGTCCGCTTACTACCTGTCAGGATGAGGCGATTGCCTGGATGGTAGAAACCTCAAGCAATGTGGCAAGCGTGATGACCGATGAAAACAGCATCAACATCGTAGCTTCTCAGCGAAGTAACGTGATGAGCAATCTGGAGAACATGACCAACACCGTAAAGGCAGCCTTCCTTCTGGCTGGCGCCGAGGTAAGTGTAGGCGACAAGTATCCTGCTTGGAAGATGCGCGCCAACAGCGAGCTTACCGACCTGGCTGTGAAGGCTTACGAAAAGCTCTTCGGCAAAAAGCCATTGGTAAAGGGTATTCATGCCGGTTTGGAGTGTGGTCTTTTCTCAGAGCGTTATCCTGAGCTCGATATGGTAAGTTTCGGTCCTACCCTTCGCAATGTTCACACCCCAGACGAGGCTCTTCTCATTCCTACAGTAGAGATGGTTTGGGACCATTTGCTGGAGATTCTCCGCAGCGTGGCTAAATAAAAAGAAGATGTCTATGATAAAGAAAATGATGTTTGTCATGGTTTCAGGACTTGTGCTGATGTTCACCTCGTGTGGCGATCAGCACAAGGCTCAATCTCTGGTCAAGGATTTTCTTGATGAAAACCTCGTTGATCAGGACTGCAGCTATGAGCGGTTCTCCCGCCTCACTCCTACCGCCATGATCAGTTTCGGCCAGATGAAGGTGATGCGACAAAATGTCAGCAAACTGCCTTACGTCAAGAAGAATATTGATTATAAGGATGCAGCTTATCCCGACACCTTATTATATTTAAGGGCTACATACAAGCTGACCAACCATCAGGGCGAGAAGCAGGAAGTAACCCAAACCTTTTATCTTGATAAAGGTTTGACAAGAGTAATCGGGTTTAAGGAAAACTAAAAAAATAGTTAAGAATTGCCTTTCAGCAAGGCAGTAAGAATAAACAGAAAGAGTTGACTAGCATTTTAACTAGCCAACTCTTTTTTCATATAATCTCTTATTTCTTTTCTAGCCAGAGTCAGACGGTTCTCAGCCGCTTTATATCCGAGGTTCAGACTTTGGGCAATCTCGCTCACCTGCATTCCTTCGAAGAGATTCAGGCGGTAAACCTTGCTTCTCTTCTCCGTGAGCCGGGCAATGCCACGCTCCAGAATCTCGTTGGTCTGCTGGGCAGAGAAAACAGATTCGCCATCAACATCATATCTTCCCATCCAGTCGCTAGCTCCCAGGAAGTGTTCATACTCCTCTATCTTATGTTTGCGACGGTAATAATCGATAATCAGATTCTTGGCAATGGTGTATACAAAACAAGGTAAAGTAACAGGCGTAATCATCTTATCGCCTCGAAGTAATCGCACAAAAGTATTCTGCACGATGTCTTCAGCCTCGTCTGCCGGAAGCGAACGGGACATGACATACAACTTCAGCTCGTTGTAGTGTTCAGAGTAATAATCAGCAATAATGCTGTAATTTGAATTTGTTTGTTCCATGATGGCGATTTTTTTAATCATGTTTTTCGTTTATCGATATTGCAAAGGTAATAAAAAAAAAGAAAGCCACCAAAGGAAAGCGAAAAAAAATGTGCTAAATGTTCGTTTTGAAACATTTAGCACATATGATAGAAACAATTTGTAACATGAAATGTTACGCATCGCAAAGTTTTATTTTTTAATTCAAACCTTTTTACAGGTTGGATTACTTAATCATGTCAACGCTTCTCTTGAGGAATGCGTCAAGCGAAGCACCCTTCAACATACCGTTCTGAAGCAGGGCGAGGTCGATGAGCTGGTGAACAATGTTGTTGTTCTTAGCATAGCCCGAGATGATTTCGTTGCGCTTAGCCTTCTCATCGCTGATGGCCTTCTCTGTGTTGTGAACATCATCCTTCTCCTGCTGGGTAATCTCTTCAGGCTTCTTCTTGTTCTGCTCCTGATGGAGTACGGCAAGGCGAGCTTCCTGACCCTTGATTTCTGCAAGGATTGGCTTCAATGTTTCAGCTGTGTTGGCCTCAGCATCTTCCAATACCTTCTTTACCAGAGCATGGTCTGAGTTCAGTACGATGTTGTAGCTGTCTGGCATCTGACCGTAGAAGTTCATGCCTGCCTGGAACTGGCTCATCGCCTTCATACGGCGCATGTACTCGTTCTGAGTGATGAGCACCGGCTGGTTCTGTTCGCCCAAAGCCTGAATCTCTACAAAGAATTCTGTCTTGTCGAGTTGAGGCATCTGAGAGCGGAATACTTCTGTCAAGTTGTCAGACTGCTCTTTGCTCAAATCGGTCTTCTTAGCATCTTCCTTCACGATGAGGCGGTCGATGATGTCGGCGTCAACACGTGTAAAGCGACTCTTCTCCAGCTTCTGCTCCAGCATGTTTACCATCGGCGTATCGAGCTGACCTTCCATCAGGAGTACAGAATAGCCCTTCTGCTTGGCAGCTTCAATGTAAGAATACTGCTCTTCCTTATTGTTGGCATAGAGATAAACCAGGTTGCCGTCCTTATCGGTCTGGTTGTCCTTAATCAGCGTCTTGTACTCCTCGAAAGTAAAGTACTTTCCCTCAACATCTTTCAGAAGTGCAAAGTCCTTTGCGCGCTCGTAGAAATCTTCCTGAGAGAGCATTCCGTAGTTGATGAAGATCTTGAGATCATCCCATTTCTCTTCAAACTCCTTGCGGTTCTCCTTGAAGATAGAGTTCAAACGATCAGCTACCTTCTTGGTGATGTAGGTAGAAATCTTCTTCACGTTGCTGTCGCTCTGCAGATAGCTGCGGCTTACGTTCAGCGGAATGTCCGGTGAATCGATTACACCATGAAGCAATGTGAGGAATTCTGGTACAATGCCTTCTACCTGGTCGGTTACGAACACCTGGTTGCAATAGAGCTGAATCTTGTTGCGCTGCATGTCGATGCTGCTCTTGATGCGTGGGAAGTAGAGAATACCCGTGAGATTGAATGGGAAGTCTACATTCAGATGAATCCAGAACAACGGGTCGTCCTGCATCGGATAAAGGGTGTGATAGAACTTCTTGTAGTCCTCATCCTTCAAGGTGCTAGGAGTCTTTGTCCAGAGAGGCTCCACATTATTAATAATGTTATCCTCATCTGTCTCCACATTCTTGCCGTCCTTCCACTCGGTCTTCTTGCCGAAAGCAACAGGCACTGCCATAAACTTGCAGTACTTGTTCAGAAGTTCCTCAATCTTGCTCTTCTGCAGGAATTCCTTGCAATCATCAGCAATATGGAGGATGATGTCTGAACCACGCTCAGCCTTGTCTGCATCTTCGATTTCGAAAGCAGGTGAACCATCGCAGCTCCACTTTACAGCCTTGCTTCCCTCTTTGTAGCTCTTAGTGATGATATCTACCTTGCTGGCTACCATGAAAGAAGAATAGAAGCCGAGGCCGAAGTGGCCGATGATGGCGTTGGCATTCTCCTTATATTTGTCGAGGAAGTCGGTTACGCCTGAGAATGCAATCTGGTTGATATATTTATCGATTTCCTCCTCAGTCATACCTATACCATGGTCGCTGATAGTCAAGGTTCCAGCCTTCTCATCGAGAGAGACACGAACGGTTGTGTCGCCTATCTCGCCCTTGAAATCGCCCTGAGCTGCAAGAGTCTTCAACTTCTGTGTTGCATCTACGGCGTTTGAAACCATCTCACGGAGGAAGATGTCGTGATCTGAATATAAGAATTTCTTGATGACAGGGAAAATGTTCTCTGTCGTTACACCAATATTACCTTTCTGTGCCATAATATAAAATGTTTTTTATTCGTATTTACTTTATTATTGTTTGGCAAGGGGGCTTACAAATAGCGTGCCAAAATAAAAGAAAGGTCTGAAAGCCCCAAATACATCACGCCCTGCAAGGGCAAAAGCTTCGTTGCATCAAGGCATAATCAAAGCTTTTTGCTCTTACAGGGCGTGTAGAGTTCACTTTCGGAAACTGAATCTCATGGTTAAATGTCTCTTGGGAATCCCTTTGCCAAACCGCCTTCGCTTGTTTCCTTGTAAAGCGAAGGTAGGTCATGACCCGTCTGTCGCATTACTTCAACAACACGGTCAAAAGATACGGTATGATGGCCATCTGAGAAGGAAGCGTAGAGGTCTGCATCCAAAGCTCGGGCGGCAGCAAAGGCATTTCGCTCGATGCAAGGAATCTGAACCAGTCCGCAAACCGGGTCGCAGGTCATTCCGAGATGATGCTCCAATCCCATTTCGGCAGCATATTCTACCTGAGCCGGACTGCCTCCGAAAAGCTGACAGGCTGCAGCCGAAGCCATGGCGCAAGCAACACCTACCTCGCCCTGGCAACCTACATCAGCACCACTGATAGAAGCATTCTGCTTTACGATGTTGCCCACCAATCCGGCTGTAGCCAAGGCTCTCAAAATGCGCTGTTCACTCATATCATGAGAAGTAAACATGTGGTAGAGTACGGCTGGCAATACGCCGCAGGCGCCACAGGTAGGAGCAGTAACGATGGTGCCACCCGAAGCATTCTCTTCGCTCACAGCCAGCGCATAAGCATAAACCAAGCCGCGGCTCTGCAGGGAAGCACGGTAACCCTTCGCCTTTATATAATAGGTGGCAGCCTTACGCTGCAGCTTCAGCGGACCAGGCAAAACACCTTCATGGTCCAAACCATTTCTGATGCTCTGCTTCATCGTTTGCCAAACCATGTCGAGATAATCCCAGATATCATCCGATTCGCATTTCTCAACATACTCCCAGAATGAGCGTCCGTTATCATAGCACCATTGCTTGATGTCGGCGAGTTTGTTCAGATCATAAACATCCTTGGCGCCCAGCTCTTCGTTGCCGGCAGTACCATCTGATATGGCTCCACCACCAATACTGTAAACGGTCCATTCATCAATAATATCGCCGTTCAGATCCTTGCCCACAAATTTCATTCCGTTGGGATGATAAGGCAGGAAAGTCTGTGGCTGCCAGATAATATTCACAGTTTTATGAGGTCTGAGCACTTCTTCTATTGCCACATCAGTCATGTGTCCCTTACCTGTAGCAGCCAGACTTCCATAGAGGGTTACTTCATAATAAGAAGCGTTAGGACAACGCTCCAGAAAGAGTTTGGCTGCACGCTGAGGCCCCATCGTATGACTGCTCGATGGTCCCTTACCTATTCTATATAATTCCTTTAATGACTTCATTTTTCTCGTATTTAATATTTTTACTTATCGATTTTTCCCTTTTAATGGGCTCAGTTACTTATTTCTTCAGTTTACCATCCGAAAGTTACTTCATCTGCTTGGCTTTCAGGATGATGACATCCGTGAGAGGCCTGTCGTTGTTTGCCTTATCGGTAGCCACATTCTGAATCTTATCAACCACATCCATGCCTTCAAGCACCTCTCCGAATACAGTGTAGCCGTTGTCAAGGTGAGGAACACCACCATGCTTGATGTAGCCCTTCTGCAACTGTTCTGAAGGAATGGCGTAATACTTGCCTTCCCGTTTCAGTTTTTCTACATAATATTCCATCTGCCGTGGAGAAAAATTTCTGCCCCAGGTGATGTAGAAATCAGTAGACGCCGAAGCTTTGGCCGGATTTTCATCATCTCCTTCGCGAGCAGCACAGAGCTGTCCGCGCTTATGATAATATTTAGGATAGATGATTTCTGCCGGAACCGTATAGTTTACATCAAACTTCTGCGGCTTTTCCATGTTCACCTTTCTGCATGAATAATCGCCACCCTGAATCATGAAATTCTTGATGACACGCTGAAAGATGCAACCGTCATAATAGCCCGAATTGACAAGTTTCAGGAAATTATCCCGATGCTTGGGAGTATCGTTGTAGAGAGCCACGAGAATTTTGCCCATCGATGTTTCCAGCAGCACCTGAGGGCAAGTTGGATCGTGCGGTGTTTCCCAGTCTAGCAGAGAATCGGGCTTAGACGCCACAACTTTTCCGGCTGGTTCTGATGTGTTCTGATTGCCTTCACTCTGAGCGAATGTCGTAACAGGCACCGTAAGAAGAGCGAGTGTCAATAATCTGATGATCTTCTTCATATTTTTGTATAATTTTACATCTATTTATGTTATCGGATGCAAAGATAATGATTTTATTCTAAAAAATTGATTTTTTATGCGGGAAAAGTTACTTTGTTTCATACATTCTTCATATCTTTGCAGCAGAAGACAGAAAATGCAATCAATTATGAAGAAAAAAATATATATTATCATCGCTTTTTGCACTTTCCTCACTACAGAAGCAAGTGCACAGCAACAGGTAAGCTTCGGACCATTGCACAGTCCGGATAGTCCGCGCGAAGAATGGTTGCTGCCTGGCGATACGGTTTACCAGGCAGGAAAACCTATGATTTATCAGGGAAAACCGGTGAAGAATGCATATATGACTCCTGCCCGACTATCAGATAAGAAAGAAACTCTCGGCAAAAACGGATTGCTGGGTGATGCTTCGCTAGACAGCACCTATTATAATAATCCCATCTCCAACCTTACCAACAGCTTGAGTTATCCGTTGGGCTATGGCTGGGGGCTGCACAAGGGATTGAATCTCTCGGTAGATCTTTCTGCCTTTGCCACATTCGGCAAGAATGTGCCTCACAGAGGCGGTTTCACTCAGACCATCGATGCAACCTACCTAACGCCACTCACCAAAGATAACAAACTCTGGTTGGCTCTGGGCACTTATATCAACAACGTAAACTATGGTGGAAACAGTTATCATGATGGTGGAGTCTACGGCATTCTGGGCTACCAGTTTAATGAGCATTGGGAGGCTTACGTTTACGGTCAGCTTAGTGTAGCCAACAATTACAATTCTCTCTACGGCCGTTATGGCGGTTATGGCTATGGTCCCTACGGCTATTCGCCTTGGGGCTACGGAATGTATCCTTGGGGAATGGGCAGAGGAATCATGCCGGGTGGCTACGGAATGGGAGTACCTGGCGCCAACGTTTTAGGAGCCGGTGTAAGATACACTAATTCCAAAAAAACTTTCTCTATCGGCTTAAACGTAGAAGGAGTATGGTATGATAATAAGACGCCGTCCTATTTCAAGCAATACGACTATCCTGTGCCAAAGGCGCCTGAAAAAGATTAAGGAAAAGGATGGTTTTAACTTAAGAAAAAGATAAAGCATAAAAAGAAAGAGGTTCACTTTTCAATATAATGATATTGAAGTGAACCTCTAAGTTTATTCTGAAAAGAATCAGTTTACATAGAATCATCTCTCTCCATGAGATTATACCTATGAGTTTAGATTCTATTCAGCGAGAATCTGGACTATTCTTTCTGCTGAGCGACCATCCCATCTGTCAGGAATGCCCGCTTTCTTCCATTCACCCTTCAGAAGTTTCTGCATAGATTGCTTCAGTAACTCCGGATCTTCAGCAACCAGTTCGTT
Source organism: Segatella copri (assembly GCA_021628325.1). Taxonomy (GTDB): domain Bacteria; phylum Bacteroidota; class Bacteroidia; order Bacteroidales; family Bacteroidaceae; genus Prevotella; species Prevotella copri_R. Next base: position 15,279 of record JAJXAL010000004.1, read on the forward strand.
TGTGCCCACCTTTACAGTTTCAATATGCTCAGTATAGCTGTTGAGTGTAATGCAAGGAACCCCATTGAAAGTAGCTTCTTCAGCCACATTACCCGAATCGGTAATCACACCTTTGGCGTGAGCTGTAAGATAAGCAAACGACAGATAATCCAGCGGCTGAACAACCTGGATTCCACTCTGATGATTACTCTCTTCCTGATAAGCCTTGAATGCGAGCACGAAGCCCAAGGCTTTACCTCGAAGCGGAGCAATCACCTTCACTCCAGCCAGACGCGCCTCTTCATCTATGACAGAAATGAGCGATTTCATCTCATCAATGTTATTGACGATGGCCTTACGGTTCAAGGTCAGAACCATATATTCGCCTTCTTTCAGATGAAACTCGTCCATGACTTCAGGACGCTGCATTTTAGACTGAAGGAAGCGGATGTTGTCGATAAGCACATTTCCTACCATATAAACCTTAGACAATTCCGCACCTTCCTTGTTGGCGATGCTGTTGTTTGAAATGCCAGCGGTAAATAGAATATCTGACAAGCCATCAATCACCAGACGGTTGATTTCCTTTGGCATGGTAATGTCAAAACTGCGGGTTCCGGCTGCAATATGAGCAAGTTGCACACCCTGCTTCTTGGTAACAATAGCCACAGCCATGGTTGAAGCCAGATCATCAACCACAATGACAACATCTGTAGCATTCTGCTGCAGATAGCGCTCAAACTGACCCATCACCTGTCCGGTAAGTTCGTTCATGTTTGGACAGTCTACGCCGAGATAAGCATCCGGTCTCTGAATGCCTAAGTCATCGAAAAGAGAAGATTCCAAAGTCGGATCATCCTCTTTTCCTGTGTAAACCAACTGATAGCTGATTTCGTTACCAGCTTCCTGAGCATTACGAATTGCTCTAATTACGGGCGCAACCTTGATAAAGTTAGGTCTTGCACCTGCAACGATACAGATTTTCTTCATTTTTATCCTGTTTTATATTTTTACTTACTGAAGTTACAGTTTACTGATATTCAGAGTGCTTTATTTCTTGAGCCAAAGGGCATTATCCATTGACTCAGAGGTCTTTATCCCTTGAAAAGGTCTTTGATTCCTCCTATAGAACCCAAGAGATTGGTTGCCTCGTATGGCAGATAAACCACCTTATTATCCTTACCCTGTGCTACTTCCTGCATCATGCTGATGTATTTCTGAGCCAGGAGATAGTTGGCAGGATTCGTACTCTGTCCTACAGCTTCCGTAATCTTCTGAATGGCAATAGCCTCGGCCTCAGCCTTACGGATGCGGGCAGTAGCCTCACCTTCTGCATTCAGGATAGCCTGCTGTTTGGCAGCCTCAGCCTTGTTCACGATGGCAGCCTTCTCACCTTCTGAGAGCAGACGTTGCTTTTCCTTCTCTCCTTCAGAAGTCAGGATGGTAGCACGCTTGTTGCGTTCTGCCTGCATCTGCTTTTCCATCGCCTGGAGCACACTCTCAGGAGGTGTAATATCCTGCAATTCTACTCGGTTTACCTTGATTCCCCACTTATTGGTTGCATCATCCAAAACTGCACGGAGTTTGGTGTTAATCGTATCGCGGGAGGTAAGAGTCTGGTCAAGTTCCATCTCACCTATTATATTACGCAAGGTGGTTTGGGTCAGTTTCTCTATGGCATTTGGCAGATTGTTGATTTCATACACACTCTTGAATGGGTCCACAATCTGGAAATAGAGCAATGCATTTATCTGCATCTGGATATTATCCTTAGTGATTACATTCTGACGGTCGAAGTCATAAACCTGTTCACGAAGGTCGATGCTGTTTGTATAAACGTATCTTCCGTTTCTCATAGACACAATATCCTTGGCATGGTCAATGAAAGGAATGATGACATTAATACCCGGCTTGAGCGTAGCAAAATATCGTCCGAGACGCTCTATGATTTTCGTCTCACTTTGAGGGATGATGACGATGGTTTTCTTAACCACTACGAGTGCAAGTGCTACTAGAGCCACCAGCACATAAATTCCTATGTTCATGATGTTTATACGATTAAGTGAATAATGTTGATTTTAAACTTTTTCTACCTTGAGGATGATAGATTCGTGACCTAAGATTCGAACCTTATCGCCTACAGCAAGCGGTTCGGCAAGATGCGGAGCTTCCGCTTTCCAATCATCTCCATCCAGCTTCACTCTACCGTATCCTCCGGCAGGAATCATCTCGGTCACTTCCCCTATCTGTCCTGCCAGCGCATCGGCGTTACTGCGGCGGTCTTCCCCACCCTTGTGTAGCGATTTCAGCAGATGCGGACGAACCAACCAGATGCTAAGCATAGAGCAGATAGCCCAAACCACTACCTGCACCCAGAAAGGTGCTCCTACTAATGCCACAGGAATGCTGATGAGCGCACCAATGGCAAAACAAGTAACATAGAAATCGCCGGAAGACAACTCTAAGATGAGGCAGATGAACATCACCGACGTCCATACCAGCCAAAGGTTATGAGATAAATACTCCATACTTAACTATTTTAATTTGATTCTTCAGATTCGAGAGATACGAAAGAGAAGATGAATTCATTTCTTCAGATTCGAGAGATTCGGAAAATTCCTTATCTTCTGCGGGGTGTAGTCTTCTTTTTTCTACTGGTCTTCTTGGTTGTAGAAGTCTTACTCGTAGAACCTACCTTATAAGTTGTCTGAGGTTTATAATACTTCAGTGCGGTAGGCATTTCCTTCTGCAAGGCAGCAATACGCTTGGCGTCTGAAGGGTGATCACTGAAAATATCACTCTGATTGCTGCTTGAGCCCTGTGACATTCTCTTCCAGAAAGGAATGGCCTGCTGAGGATCGTAACCAGCCATGGCAGCGAAGATAAGCCCCATGTAATCTGCCTCGGTTTCATTATCACGGGAATACTTCAGATTGCGGAATGAGAAATACTGTCCGGCAACTGCACTTGCCACATTACCTACACCATTACCTACTGTCTGGTTCAATACAGTTCCCAGGATGCTTGTACCGGTTTGCTGATTCTGCTGTTTGGTGAGCTGCTCAGCACTATGTTTAGCCACAGCATGAGCTATTTCGTGACCCAAAACGATTGCCAAACCGGTTTCATTCTGAGTGTAAGGCAAAAGTCCTTCATAAACCACGATTTTACCGCCAGGCATACAGAATGCATTGGCAGACTTATCTTGTACCAGGTTGAATTCCCATGAATAATTCTTCACGTCGGCTTCAAATCCATTCTGCTTCAAATAGAGTTCAACAGCATTGGCAAGTCTTTTTCCTACTCGCTGAACCATCGCCGTATTGGCTGCATTGGTCGACTTCTTGGCAGAAGCCATGTACTTTGTGTATTCCTGATTAGACAGACTGAGAACCTGCTCATCGGATACAGAGATGCGATGAGTGCGACCGGTCAGAGGCACCGTCTGAGTAGTGCCGCAAGATGACAGCGCAAGGACTGCCACAACCGTCAGAACTAAAACCTTAAACTTTTTCATCTTAACTTACCTATGTATATTAAATATGTTTATTCATTAAGTTTATGTGCTGTTTGAAACACATTTTCTCTGCAAATATACTATTTCTAGTTGAAACCACCAAAGAAAAATGAGAAAAACATGAAATATAACCTAAAAATAACACAAGATAACTGACAAAAAGGGGTGTACGAAAAAAAGATGGCAAAAAAATAAGGTGTGGCACAATCTTTGCAGTTTCGCAAAACCGTCAGACTGCCAGATGACAGCTGCCCGAGAAAGCAGCATTATCAGCAGACTGGGTTTAAGAAGTATAACATTAAAATATTTTAATATGAACACAAAGAAGGAAGTGCCTGTATTGCTCTTGACAGGCTACCTGGGTAGTGGAAAGACAACCCTTCTCAACAAGATTTTAGCTAACGAAAAAGGTATTAAGTTTGCCGTCATCGTCAACGATATTGGTGAAGTCAATATTGATGCAGCCCTGATAGAAAAAGGTGGCGTAGTAGGTCAGAAAGATGATTCGCTCGTTTCTCTCCAGAATGGTTGCATCTGCTGCACATTGAAGATGGACCTGGTAGAACAGCTCAAGGAAATCGTAGACATGAAGCGTTTCGATTACATTGTCATCGAGGCTTCCGGAATCTGCGAGCCTGCTCCTATTGCACAGACCATCTGCTCTATCCCATCCCTCGGTCCTCAGTACATCGAGAATGGCATTCTGCGCCTTGACAGCATCGTTACCGTAGTAGATGCTTTGCGTATGAAGGATGAATTCTCCAACGGCAGCGACTTGATGAAGAAGAATATTGATGAGGAAGATTTGGCTTCTCTCGTTATCCAGCAGATTGAGTTCTGCAACATCATTCTCCTGAACAAAGCAGCTGAGGTTGAGCCTAAGGAGCTGGAGCACCTGAAGCAGATTATCCGTGCCATCCAGCCTAAGGCAGAAATCTTTGAATGCAACTATGGTGACGTTGACTTGAATCTGATCGTCAACACTAAGAAGTTTGATTGGGAAGCCGTATCCACTTCAGCCGGTTGGATTCAGGAGATTGAATCAGAAAGAAACGAAGAACATGAAGAAGGTGATGAAGAAGAAGCACATGAACATCATCACGATCATGACGAGGAAGACGAACATGAGCATCATCATCATGACCACGATGACCATGACCACGATCATGACGAGCATGAACATCATCATCATCACCATCATCACGACCATGACCATGATCATGAAGGCGGAGAAGTTGAGGAATTCGGAATCGGCACCTTCGTTTACTATCGTCGCAAGCCTTTCGACCTGGGTCTCTTCGATGATTTCGTAGCAAGAAAATGGCCTAGAGACGTGGTTCGCGCCAAGGGAATCTGCTATTTCGATGATGAGCGCGACATGTGCTACGTGTTCGAACAGGCGGGCAAGCAGAAGACTGTAAAGCAGGCTGGTCAATGGTTGGCAACCATGCCGAAAGACGAACTCGCCCAGGTCTTGATGAATAACCCACAGCTGCAGAAGGAATGGGATCAGGAATTGGGCGACCGCATGATAAAAATCGTATTCATCGGTCAGCATATCAAGGAACAGAAAGATGCTATCATTGCTGAGCTCGACAAGTGCTTGGCGTAGAATCTTATTCACCCGGCTTCCTAGCATAAAGCAAAGGAAAAATAGCTCAAAATGAGCAGAAAACAAGAAAAACGGAGGAAAACGAACAAAAAAGTGAAGTTTTTCCTCCGTTTTTTAGTTTAATTCGTTTTTTTTTGTTAATTTTGCACCCGAATAATAAAAGCGTAATTAATATGAAGACAAACTTCAGACAGGCGTATATTAAGGACTTTGCTGCTTGCTGGAAAGTCATCGACCAGGCTCGCCAAAGTATGATAGAATCGGGACGTCATCAATGGACTGAGGAATATCCATCAGAAAAAGACATCAGAAAAGACATAGAAAATGGCAACGCCTTCGTTCTAACTGTAAACGAAGAGGTGGTTGTCTATGGAGCAGTCATATTGAATGGTGAACCCAAATATAAGAAATTAGTAGGCAACTGGATTACTGATGGCGATTATTATGTAATACATCGCTTTGCCACGTTGCCTAGTTTCCAGCGTGAAGGTTTAGCGCGTATTTTCATCAGTAAGGTGAACAGCATGTGCGAGGTAGAAAAAATACCTAGCATCAAGGTTGACACCAACTTTGACAATACGCCGATGATTAACCTTCTGTCTTCGATGGGTTTCTGCATCTGCGGACGAGTAAACTATGGAGGAAACAGAGGTCAGCGTTTCGCCTTTGAAAAACTCTCCATAGCCATGGAACCTGCAGAATAATTTCTGACCATCGAAAAACACAACATTTGATAAACATCCTCAAACATTCATTATGGAAGAGAAACTATTGCAGATGAAGAGCTTGGTTGAAAGACTCAACCAAGCTTCGGATAGTTATTATAACGGAAAAGGCGAACTCATGACCGACTATGAGTGGGACGCCCTTTTCGACCAGCTCAAGAGATTGGAAGAGGAAACAGGCGAAATTCTGCCTGACTCCCCTACTAATCGCGTGTCAGAAGATTCTATCGTAGGAAAGAAAGAGGAGCATGAATTTGCCGCCCTCTCTCTGGCAAAGACCAAACAGGTAAGTGATCTTGTAAAATGGGCAGAAGACCGCCCTATCTGGATTTCATGGAAACTGGACGGACTGACCCTCGTAGTAACCTATGACGGCGGAAAACTCACCAAAATCGTTACCCGCGGTAACGGACACATCGGCACCAACATTACCCACTTGGCTCCAGCCATTTCAGGCATTCCTGCTACCATTTCAGAGAAAGGACATCTTGTAGTAAGAGGAGAAGCCGTCATTTCGTATGCTGATTTCGAACAGTTCATCATCGAAAGCGAAGGCGATTACGCCAATCCACGAAACCTCGCTTCAGGCTCACTCACGCTGAAGGATATTGATGAGGTGAAGCAGCGCCACATCCAATGGATTCCGTTCACCTTGGTTTATACTGAGCGGGAACTTACCTCATGGGGCGAACGCATGCAGATGCTGAAAGACCTGGGAATGAATCCTGTAGAACGTGAGCGTATTGACCACCCTACCACAGAAAATATCCAGCTGGAAATAGACAAGTTTACGGAGAAGGTGACAAGCAAGAAGAATCCTTTCCCGGTAGACGGACTGGTGATTTGCTACGATGATACAGCTTATGCAGCTACCGGTTCGGTTACAGGCCACCACGCTACGAGGGCAGGATTTGCCTTTAAATGGCAAGATGAACATGCTGACACCGTACTCGACCACATCGAATGGTCGTGCGCAGCCAGCACCATCACGCCTGTAGCTGTTTTCAAACCGGTAGAACTTGAAGGAACCACCGTGCAACGTGCCTCGCTCTGCAATGTAAGCGAATGCGAGCGTCTGGGCATTGGCGACAAGGGAACCAGACTGCAGGTCATCAAGGCCAATAAGATTATCCCGAAGGTAATCAATATTACAGAGGTTGTGGGGAGTTTTGTCATTCCCAACGAATGTCCGGTTTGCCATGCGCCAGCTGTAGTGCGCGAGAGCGAGAGCGGCACCAAGACTCTCCATTGCACCAATGCAGCCTGCCCAGCCAAACAACTTAAGAAATTTGCCCGCTTCGTCAGCAAGGAAGGAATCAATATTGACGGAATCTCAGAACAGACTGTCTGGAAATTCATCAATCATGGTTTTATCAGGGAATATGCAGATTTCTACAAACTGAAGAATTATGCGTTCGAGATTTCCTGTTTCGAAGGGTTTGGCAAGAAGAGCGTAAGCAATCTTCTGGAGAGCGTAGAGAAAAGCCGCCATACTGATGGCCGTCATCTGCTCTACGCCTTGAATATTCCGCTCTGCGGCGGCGATGTGGCTAAAAAACTGCTCAGCCGTTACAAGGTGAAGGAACTGATAGAAACGGCACGCCTGAGCATGTTCGATGATGAGTTTGCAAACATCGATGGTATTGGACCGGAAAAGAGTGCCAAGTTTATCGCATGGTTCAAGGACGATATTCATTTCCAGCATGTGCAGCATCTGCTGTCCGAGCTGATTATCGAGGAGCAGGAGCCTGTAGAAATGGGAAATAAATGCCAAGGGCTGACTTTCGTCGTAACCGGAGATGTGCATCATTACAAGAACCGCAACGAGCTGAAGGCTTATATTGAAAGCCAGGGCGGCAAGGTTACGGGAAGCGTGAGCAAGAGTACTAACTTCCTGATTAACAACGATGCAGCTTCGCAGAGTTCGAAGAACAAGAAAGCCCATGAACTCAATATTCCAATCATTACTGAGGATGAGTTCATTGAAAGGTTTCAGGAGTAAACAAGTGAATTAAGCGAAATAAAAAGCGAAAGCCAGATTCCGGATTACGGACTTGGCTTTCGCTTTTCTAGTTTTAAGAACCTGCAAATTCTCTGTTATTATTCTCCCAGGAACTGACCCATGAAGAGAATGGCTCCACTGTTACGTTCGGTAATGAAATAAACGAATGGGCGGTTGGCATGAAATTCTACATGCTTCATCTCGTGAGGACCCAGTGATGTCAGCATCACAGCAGCTGTTACGGCAGCAGCCTTTGTTCCACGCTCGCTTACCTCAATCTTTGCCTTCTGCAACATCTTCGATACGTAGAAGCTGCCATTGGCAAAACGGCTGAAATCTGCCGTGCCTGGCTGGAAGATGCTTGGAGCGCCTAATTTACTGATAATCTGGTTGAGCGACAAATCCATCTCTGTGGTAAACTTAGGGAATTTTAAATCTACCTGGCAACGATCCATGTCATTACTCAACTTCTGAAGTTTATCAGCATCCATCTCCTTCATCACCTCGCTGATGCTCTTGCCAGCCTTAGGAAGAAGAACGGTCATCTGATAACTTCCATTTCCGTATGGCAGCTCTACAGCCTGCAACATATCATTTTCTGTATAGGCAAACTTCTTGTTCAGGTGCATCATGTTCACCTTCTTAATGTCGCGGGTGTAACCGCTGAAGTTCTCGAGGCGGGTATTCTTCGCATCAAACTTCTCCTGCCAGATTCCATTAAAATAAATAGCATTCAGAAGGTAAGAAACGGCTGCTGGGTCTACCTGGTCGATGATGCTAGGAATCATTCCTTTAGTCTGCTTCTTGCACCAGTCATTAATGCGAGTGGCAGATTTAGGAGAGGTAAAGTCCATGCTCTCCACGCCAGCCTGATAAGAATCGGCTACGGTGTGAGCGAAATCGCTGTTCAATCTGAAATTCTTATTGATGGCGATAAAATTGGCAATGTTTACGGTTGTCTGCTTGTCGAGCTTGCCAGCCGAAAGCATCAGCGCCTTATAACAGTCGTTGAGTTCCTTCACGCTCACGCCCTCGCAACCGATTGCCTTCAGAATCTCCTGCTGAGTCTTGCCGTCGGCACCATTGGCAAGCATTCCCATCAGATAGGCGATGCTCATTGGCGAAACCACCTCAGAATCCATGCCGCTAATCTGTTGATAGAGTTTGAAAGCGAAATCATTATTCTTCTTCACGATGTTCTGCTGAGCCTCTGAGAGGATAAGATAACTCTCATCCATTTCCTCATCTGCTGACGGACGGGCAGCCTCTGCCTCCGTTATCTTCTCAGCCTTTGTTACGTTCTCATTCTGTGCATTCTTGCTTGAGCTGCAAGAAGTCATTGCTATTGCGGCTGAAGCTAAAATAGCTGCACTAAATACTGTCTTATTCATATTTCTCTAATTTTTTGGTTCATTTTAATGACTCAACGCTCCTGAGGCCAAAGGAACAGTTCCTCTTTAAAAGGCTGTTTCCGAATCGGAATCTGAATCGTGAGTTCTGAAGATAAAATGAAAAATCGGCTAATCCTTGCATGGGAAAAGCCGATTTTACTATTTCTTAACAGAAAATATCTTTGTTCTTAACAAAAAAATCAATGCAGCGGTGCCTCTTCCGAAGGTCTGCCAGGCTTTATTCTGAGATGATATCTGTTTCCATCATATTCCACGCGCATGATGTTCGTCCTGTTGGTCTTCATCTCATCGCTCGAATTAGCCACAAGATGTTCGTATAGATCTATTGCCACATGACCCATCGTTCTGCGCAGATTGATTTCGATGCAAGGAACCACGCCCAGACCGGTTCTGTTTACGTCCTCACCTTCCTGATTCAGCACAGCCTCGCAGAATTCATCCTTCTCCCCTTTCGTGCAGATCATCATGTCAACGCCGAACGGACCACTGTAAATATCCTTCAGCGCCGGCTCCATTACCTCGATGATGCGCTGTCTGATTCCGGCAAGCTGAGCCTCGCTAATGAGCGGTTTCATCATTTCCACCTTATCATCTTCAGAGCAGAGCACATTGCCCGAATAGGCGTTCTTGATAGTATCGAATAGCGAAAGACCGCGATAGAGCGCCTTGCCATCTTTCATTTCAAACTCCATGGCGAAATCTCTCACCTTATTATATAAGGGTTCTACGGTTACGCCGCCCTGATGATAAATCATGTTTGCCACCCATCTTTCGAAGGTAGGATAATCTCCGGCTGTTCTGAAGTCCTCAGCACTTACATATTTCACTCCCCTCCCGCTACTGCTCCAGGGAGCCTTGACAACAGCTTTGCCGTGCTGGAGAATGAGTTCTTTGACGCGAGTCGTCTCAGCAACATATTCCACGCCTCGCTGCAGATGAAGAGCAGCCCATTGCCTGCTGCTCACCTCGCGTACCTTATTTAATACAGCATCAGTCGGCAACATAATCTCCGGCATTCCCAAACGCTCCAACTCACCTTTCAGCGACAGGTTCCATCCCCAGGGATGAACACTGTCCAGAAATTCTGTCTTAAGCAGATGCTTCAGCTGAGGCTTGGTGATGAACTCAACCTTGCTGTTCAGTTCAGCTCCAAAATGGCGCACCCTGTTCTTCGCAAAATCAATATCATCCACAAGTACGAGGTCGCCCTCTTCCGCCCAAAGAGCCGGAATGAAAGCAAGATCACTTCTAAGTTGTCTACCCGCATGAGGCGCGGTGAACTGTTTCAGATTTGCAGCCAAAGCCAAATCATGTTCTGGATTGAAAATATGTAATTTCATGGTGCAAAGATATAAAGAAAAGTGCAAAAAAGGGCAGAAAATCCCCATTTTTACTTAGACAAGTGCTAAATAATGAAAAAAAAGTTACTTTTTGCTATCTAGAGTTTGCAAATTAGAAATATTTAATTACCTTTGCATCGTAAAAACAATTAGAAACGATATAAACTCATGGAAGAAGCATTCTTCAGAACACATACATACCTCGTAGAGCATACGAACGCACCAGTAAGACGTACTCTGATGGACGAAATCGACTGGAGCGATCGTCTGATTGGCATTAAGGGAACACGCGGTGTAGGAAAGTCTACATTCCTCCTTCAATATGCCAAGGAACACTTTGGCCCTACTGACCGCAAGTGTCTGTTTGTGAATATGAACAATTTCTATTTTCAAAGCAGAGGAATCGCAGATTTTGCAGGTGACTTTGTTCGCCACGGCGGCAGAACCCTTCTCATCGACCAGGTCTTCAAGCAGTCGGACTGGAGCAAGGAGTTGCGCAAATGTTACGACCTCTATCCAGAGTTAAGAATCGTGTTCACAGGTTCCAGCGTGATGAGACTGAAGGAAGAGAATCCTGAGCTCAATGGAATCGTGAAAAGCTATAACTTGCGAGGCTTCTCTTTCAGAGAGTTTATCAACCTGCAGACTGGCAACAGTTTCCAGCCATATACACTCGATGAAATCTTGCGCAATCACGAGCACATCATCAAGCAGATACTGCCCAAGGTGAGCCCGATGAAATACTTTCAGGACTACTTGCATCATGGATTCTATCCATTCTTCCTGGAGAACCGCAACTTCACAGAGAATCTACTAAAGACAATGAACATGATGACCGAGGTAGACATCCTCCTCATCAAGCAAATCGAACTGAAATATCTCACCAAGATCAAGCGGCTCTTCTATCAGCTAGCTGTAAAAGGTGCCAAGGCTCCCAACGTGAGCCAGCTTGCCGAAGAGATCAACACCAGCAGAGCTACGGTAATGAACTACATCAAATATCTTGCTGATGCGCGACTCATCAACATGATTTACCCTACCGGGCAGGAGTTCCCTAAGAAACCATCCAAGGTGATGATGCACAACTCCAACCTGATGTACGCCATCTATCCTATCAAGATAGACAAGCAGGAGGTGATGGAAACATTCTTCGTCAACTCGCTCTGGAAAGACCACAAGGTAAGCCAAACCGGCAAGGACCACTACTTCATTGTAGACGGTGAGAAGAAGTTCAGAATCTGCGATGCGCAATCTCCAAACAAGGTGCGCAACAATCCCGACATCATCTACGCCCGATACAATACCGAGGTAGGCAAGGACAACAGGATTCCGTTATGGCTTCTGGGGTTCCTATATTAATATAAGGTGTAGGAATTGGCAAAAACATTCGAAAGACAAAAACAGAACTGAAAATTGAACTCTCAAACAGATTCAACTATCAAAGTTCAAAGGAATAAAAATACAAAACATTTTTAATATTTTATCTAAAAGTAAAATGGCTAAAGAGAAAAAATTTATCACTTGTGATGGTAACACAGCTGCCGCACACGTAAGCTACATGTTTACAGAGGTTGCTGCTATCTACCCTATTACTCCATCATCACCAATGGCGGAGCATGTAGATGAATGGGCTGCCAAAGGTCGTAAGAACCTTTTCGGTCAGCGAGTTTCTATCCAGGAAATGGAATCAGAGGCTGGTGCTGCCGGTGCAGTTCACGGTTCTCTCCAGGCTGGTGCCTTGACTTCAACTTACACTGCTTCTCAGGGTTTGTTGCTGATGATTCCTAACATGTACAAGATTGCTGGTGAGTTGCTCCCTTGCGTGTTCAACGTATCAGCTCGTACATTGGCTTCTCACTCACTTTGTATCTTCGGTGACCACCAGGACGTAATGGCTTGCCGCCAGACAGGTTTCGCTATGTTCTGCTCAGGTTCTGTTCAGGAGGTTATGGACCTCTCTGCAGTTCCTCACTTGGCTACATTGGAGACAAAGGTTCCTTTCATTAACTTCTTCGACGGTTTCCGTACTTCTCACGAGTACCACAAGATCGAGGAGATGGATATGGAAGACATCCGTCCATTGGTTAAGGAAGAGTTCATCGAAGACTTCCGTAACCGTGCATTGACTCCTGAGCGTCCTGTTACTCGCGGTACTGCTGAGAACCCAGAGACATTCTTTACTCACCGTGAGGCTTGCAACACTTACTACGATGCAATCCCTGAGGTAGTAGAGAAATACTGCCAGGAGATGACTAAGATTACTGGTCGTGAGTACCACCTCTTCAACTACTATGGTGCTGAGGATGCTGAGAACATCATCATCCTGATGGGTTCTGCTACAGAGCCAGCTCGCGAGGCTATCGACTACTTGAACAAGCAGGGCAAGAAGGTTGGTATGGTTGCAGTTCACCTCTTCCGTCCATTCTCTGTTGACTTCTTGAAGAAGACTATCCCAGCTACTGTTAAGCGTATCGCTGTTCTCGACCGTACTAAGGAGCCAGGTGCAGAGGGTGAGCCATTGTACCTCGACGTTAAGTCAGCTCTCTACGATGACGAGCGCAAGCCATTGATCGTTGGCGGTCGTTATGGTCTCGGTTCTTCTGATACAACTCCAGCTAAGATTGTTGCTGTATTCAAGAACCTCGAGTTGCCACAGCCAAAGAACCACTTCACTGTAGGTATCGTTGATGACGTTACATTCACTTCTCTCCCAGAAGAGGAGGAAATCCCAATGGGTGGCGACGACTTGTTCGAGGCTAAGTTCTACGGTTTGGGTGCTGACGGTACTGTTGGTGCTAACAAGAACTCAGTTCAGATTATCGGTAACAATACCAACAAGTATTGCCAGGCATACTTCTCTTACGACTCTAAGAAGTCTGGTGGTTTCACCTGCTCTCACTTGCGTTTCGGCGACAGCCCTATCCACAGTGCTTATCAGGTAAATACTCCTAACTTCGTAGCTTGCCACGTACAGGCTTACCTCCACATGTACGATGTAACACGTGGTTTGCGTAAGAACGGTTTCTTCCTGTTGAACACTATCTTCGACGGCGAGGAGTTGGTAAACTTCATCCCTAACAAGGTAAAGCGTTACTTCGCTCAGAACAACATCACTGTTTACTATATCAACGCAACTAAGATTGCTCAGGAGATTGGTCTCGGTAACCGTACCAACACCATCCTCCAGTCTGCATTCTTCCGTATCACAAAGGTTATTCCTTTGGATCTCGCTGTAGAGCAGATGAAGGCATTCATCGTTAAGTCTTACTCTAAGAAGGGTCAGGACGTTGTTGACAAGAACTTCGGCGCAGTTGACCGTGGTGGTGAGTACAAGCAGTTGACAGTAGATCCAGCTTGGGCTAACCTCGCTGACGATGAGGCTAAGGAGGATAACGCTCCTGCATTCGTTAAGGAGCTCGTTCGTCCTATCAACGGCCAGGCAGGTGACCTCTTGAAGGTTTCTGACTTCGTTAAGCACAACACAGTTGACGGTACATGGCAGAACGGTACTGCAGCATTCGAGAAGCGTGGTGTTGAGGCATTCGTACCAGTATGGAACGTAGAGAACTGTATCCAGTGTAACAAGTGTTCATTCGTTTGTCCTCACGCAGCTATCCGTCCATTCGTATTGACCGATGAGGAGCTCGCAGGCATCGAGGGTCTCCAGACTCAGGATGTTAAGGCACCTAAGGCTTTGGCTGGAATGCACTTCCGCATCGAGACATCAGTACTCGACTGTCTTGGTTGTGGTAACTGTGCTGACGTCTGCCCAGGTAAGAAGGGTGAGAAGGCGTTGACAATGGTTCCATTCAACGTAGACGCAGAGGATATGGTCAAGGAGGCAGCTAACTGGGAGTACCTCGTACACAAGGTAGCTTCTAAGCAGGATCTCGTAGACATCAAGCAGAGCCCTAAGAACTCTCAGTTCGCTCAGCCATTGTTCGAGTTCTCTGGTGCTTGCTCTGGTTGTGGTGAGACTCCATACGTTAAGTTGATTTCTCAGCTCTTCGGTGATCGTCAGATGATTGCTAACGCTACTGGTTGTTCTTCTATCTACTCAGCTTCTATCCCATCTACTCCATATACAAAGAACGCTAAGGGTCAGGGTCCTGCATTCGACAACTCATTGTTCGAGGACTTCTGCGAGTTCGGTCTCGGTATGGTAATGGGTAACAAGAAGATGAAGGAGCGCATCGCTCACTTGCTCGAAGAGGCTAAGGCTCAGGAGCATGTTCCTGCTGAGTTTGTAGCAGCTGCTGACAAGTGGATGGCTAACATGAACGATTCTGAGGGTTCTAAGGAGGCTGCTGCAGAGTTGAAGCCTCTCATCGCTGCCGGCGCTGAGAAGGGTTGCCCTATCTGCAAGGAGCTCAAGACTTTGGATCACTACCTCGTTAAGCGTTCACAGTGGATCATCGGTGGTGACGGTGCTTCTTATGATATCGGTTACGGTGGTCTCGACCACGTATTGGCTTCTGGTGAGGATGTTAACATCCTGGTACTCGATACTGAGGTTTACTCTAACACTGGTGGTCAGTCTTCTAAGTCTACTCCACTCGGTGCTATCGCACAGTTCGCTGCTCAGGGTAAGCGTATCCGTAAGAAGGATCTCGGTTTGATGCAGACTACATACGGTTACATCTACGTAGCTCAGGTAGCTATGGGTGCTGACAATGCTCAGACATTGAAGGCTATCCGTGAGGCTGAGGCTTATCCAGGCCCATCACTCATCATCGCTTACGCACCATGTATCAACCACGGTTTGAAGCGTAAGGGCGGTATGGGTCGTTCACAGCACGAGGAAGAGTTGGCTGTTGAGTGCGGTTACTGGCACTTGTGGCGTTACAACCCACTGTTGGCTGATGAGGGTAAGAACCCATTCACACTCGACTCTAAGGCTCCAAACTGGGAGAACTTCCGCGACTTCCTGCTCGGTGAGGTTCGTTACCTCTCTGTACAGAAGGCATTCCCTAAGGAGGCTGATGAGCTCTTCTCTCAGGCAGAGAAGATGGCTAAGCTCCGTTACCAGACTTACGTTCGTAAGAGCCAGGAGGACTGGAGCGAGCAGATCTAATCTAGCGAGATTTCAATAGGTTAAATATATCATCTCCGAAGACCTTGGTTGCGTTCTGCAATCAAGGTCTTTTTTGTTTAAAAATGCTCCATATTCATGTAAAAATTGGAAATAAGTGATGAAACATAGGGAAAAATCGTGATTTTGGGATTGAGTTCTTTAGGGGCAATTCAGAATACTTTTGTTAAGAAAACAGAACATTCACATGTGGTATAAGACGGGCTGAAAGCCCAAAAGCTCTTAGCCCAGGGCGTATTGGGTAATTTCAACCGTACAGATCGAACTATTATGGATTTTTAATCCGCTAAAAAAACGGAACAAGAAGCGCAATCTGTCTGAGTAATGTAAATTATCCTTACCTACCCAAAACAGAAACCAAAAGAGGCAAAAATCAGTGCTTTTTAGTGATTTTTCGAATGAAAAACGCAAAATAAGAGGGTTAGAAAGGTGTTTTACCTCCTCTACAAAGGGTGAATAATGCCCATCCTCGACTTCAAAACCCTTTCGATTTTAGAGATTTTTGACCGAAACAAAAGCGAAACAAAAGGTAAATAGAGGACATTAGAGTACGAATAAGGCATAATCATATAGTGACAGATATAGATTAGGTTACACCAATGCTATTGAAGTAATTCTATATATAAATCCCGTATCGTGCTAACAATTAACACTTTAGCATATCTCACCTTTCATCATTTCACATGTTCTCAAATATTATAATCCGGTCATTTCCGGTCATGGTCATTTTCGGTCATTTTTATTTCGGTGGGAGAAAATGGTCACCTATAGTATAATATAAATAATATTTATATTTACTATAGCTCAAAATGACCAAACTCTTTTTTGAAAATGACCGAAAATGACCATGACCGAAAATGACCGCTTGCCACTCTGGTTCTCAATGCCCCCAATCACCCCCCCATTTACGTTAACCTGTAACAAAGTTCAGCTAGAAAGCCAATAGAAATCAGTATCAATCAATCACTTACACTACTTCTCCGAAAGAAAGTCAGGGTAAAAGCTTGCATTCTGCCCAAAAATGTTGTATCTTTGCACCGGCAATCGAAAGAACAGCCTTTTGTGCCTTGCTCGGGTCTTCTATTAAGACCAGCACGGGTCATAAATGATGGCAGGCGCTGGTCATCAATGAAGACCCAGAAAACGGCAGGAACGGGGCATTCTGGGGAGTTGCTTAAAGAAACAAAAATTTGAACAAGAAGAAAATAATATGATTACAGTTGATGGATTGACCGTAGAATTTGGCGGCACCACCCTATTCAAAGACATTTCCTTCCAGATCAACGAGAAGGACCGTATAGCCCTGATGGGAAAGAATGGCGCAGGAAAGAGCACATTGCTCAAGATTATCGCCGGTGTGAGAAATGCTACTCGTGGCACCGTTTCCGCTCCCAAGGATTGCGTCATCGCCTATCTGCCTCAGCATCTGATGACCGAAGACGGCAGAACCGTATTCGAGGAAACCTGTCAGGCGTTTGCCCATCTGCACGAAATGCAGGCTGAGATTGACCGCATCAACAACGAGCTTACCACCCGTACCGATTACGACAGCGATGATTACATGCAGCTCATTGAGAAAGTATCCTCTCTCTCAGAGAAATTCTACGCCATCGACATGACTCATTTCGAGGAAGATGTAGAGAAGACGCTGCTCGGTCTCGGTTTCGAACGCTCTGATTTCAACCGCCCTACAAGCGAGTTTTCGGGAGGATGGAGAATGAGGATTGAGCTGGCAAAACTGCTCTTGAAATCGCCAGACGTACTGCTGCTCGATGAGCCAACCAATCATCTCGACATTGAATCTATCGGCTGGCTCGAAGACTTCATCATCAACAGTTCGAAAGCAGTAGTTGTCATCAGCCACGACCGAAAATTCGTTGACGACATTACAACAAGAACCATCGAAGTAACCATGGGCCGCATCTACGACTACAAAGCTACCTACAGCCAGTATCTGGAACTGCGCAAGGAACGACGCGAACAGCAGATGAAGAAATATGAGGAACAGCAGAAGATGATTGCTGAAACCAAGGACTTTATAGAACGCTTCAAAGGCACTTATTCTAAAACCTTCCAGGTGCAGAGCCGCGTGAAGATGCTAGAGAAACTGGAACTTATCGAAGTGGATGAAGAAGATACAAG
Source organism: Segatella copri (assembly GCA_021628325.1). Taxonomy (GTDB): domain Bacteria; phylum Bacteroidota; class Bacteroidia; order Bacteroidales; family Bacteroidaceae; genus Prevotella; species Prevotella copri_R. Next base: position 33,100 of record JAJXAL010000004.1, read on the forward strand.
CCGCCTTCGACTCAAGTTCCCGCCGAGCCCACGAAGCGGTGCTTATCCTGTTCAGATGAGCGATGTGGCGATGTCGTTTGATGGCAAGAAGATTTTCAGCGGCGTGAATCTTACCGTAGAAAGAGGCGACAAGATTGCCTTCGTGGGAAGAAACGGAGAGGGTAAGTCAACGCTTGTGAAATGTATCATGGGTCAGCTTCAGAACGAAGGAAAGTTGGAATTGGGACATAATGTGCAGATAGGTTATTTCGCCCAGAACCAGGCTTCTCTGCTCGATGGCGAACTTACCGTATTCCAGACTATTGATGATGTTGCCAAGGGTGAAATCCGCAACAAGATACGCGATTTGCTTGGAGCATTCATGTTTGGCGGAGAGGATTCTACCAAGAAGGTGAAAGTATTGTCTGGAGGTGAGCGCACCCGCCTTGCCATTCTCAAACTGCTGCTGGAGCCGGTGAATCTGCTGATTCTCGATGAGCCTACCAACCACCTCGACCTGAAGACCAAGGATGTGCTGAAACAGGCCTTGCTCGATTTCGACGGAACGCTCATCGTAGTTAGTCACGACCGTGATTTCCTCGATGGTCTTGTCAGCAAGGTTTATGAGTTCGGTCATGGTCGCGTCCGCGAACATCTCTGCGGCATTTATGAATTCCTGGAATCGAAGAAGATGGAAAATCTTCAGGAACTGGAGAAGAAACAATAACCCCCTATTCTATTGTTTTCTTATCAAAAAATATTTCAAGCATAAAACAAAAAGTCCTGATGTTTCAAACATACGAAACATCAGGACTTTATTTTTTCTATCTATTCGGAAAACCATTCCCGAAAAATCCTATTCGGAAAAATTTCCTTCTGGGAATTACCAAAGCTCCAGGCGCTGGTTTTTAGGAATGAACAGCTTGTCGCCCTGCTTTACACCAAATGCCTCATACCATGCATCGATGTGAGGAAGCGCACCATCAACACGCCACTTGCCGAGAGAATGAGGATCATCCTTTACGCGGTTGCGGATTTCCTTATCAGTAATGTTCTGTCCCCAAACACCTGCATAGGCGAGGAAGAAACGCTGGTCAGGAGTGAAACCATCCTTGTTCTTCAATGGCTTCTTGGCTGTAGCATTCTTGAAGGCATTGTATGAAACCATCAAACCACCATGGTCGGCAAGGTTCTCACCGAGGGTGAAACGGCCGTTGGCATTCAGATCAGGCAAAACCTTGATGTTGCTGAAGAAATCAGCATACATATCAGCACGCTTGTTAAAACCTTCTGCATCTTCTGCAGTCCACCAGTCCTTCAGATTACCGCTAGCATCATACTGACGACCCTGATCATCGAATCCATGAGTCATCTCATGACCGATAACTACGCCGATAGCACCATAGTTGAACGCAGCATCAGCCTTAGCGTCAAAGAACGGATACTGGAGAATACCAGCTGGGAAGCAGATTTCATTGGTAGTAGGATTATAGTAAGCATTCACGGTCTGAGGAGTCATGAACCACTCATCCTTATCTACCGGCTTTCCTGCCTTCTCTGCAATTTCCTTATCGTTGGCAAACTTGCGGCAAGCCAACACGTTCTCATAATAGCTCTTAGATGGGTCGATGCTGAGCTTGCTGAAATCAGTCCACTTGTTAGGATAACCAATCTTTACATAGAACTTGTCGAGCTTGTTGTGAGCAGCTTCCTTAGTAGTCTGGCTCATCCAGGTCTGAGCATCGATACGCTGACCAAGACTGATCTGAAGATTCTTCACGAGGGTCTCCATCATCTTCTTAGAACTTTCTGGGAAATAGCGCTTGCAGTAGATGCGGCCGAGCGCCTCACCCAACTGAGCCTCAACCTGAGCAGTAGCACGCTTCCACAGAGGATAATCCTCCTTGCGGCCACTCATAGTCTTGCCGAAGAATTCGAAACGGGCTTCGCGAATCTCATCGCTGAGATAAGAAGCAGAACTCTTGATGATGTCCCACTCCATCAAAGCCTTCAATGTACCTGCACACTCAGCAGCAGCCACCTTGTCATAACCGGCGAAGAAAGCAGGCTGACCTACAATCATCTCCTTGAGATATTCGCTCTTGATTCCCTCGCCATTGGCAAGTGCCTCAAGAGGAATGTTAGGATAATTCTCCTTGAATTCTGCCAAGGTCATCTTGTTGTAGTTTGCCTGAGGATCACGAAGTTCGGTGCGGCTCTTAGAGAAAGTAGCGAGCGTTGTTTCGTGAAGGAATACGGCAGAAGCCTTCTTTGCAGCATCTTCGGCAGAGAAGCCGTAGAGCTGGAACATCTTGTTCAGGTAAGTCTTATAAGCCTCACGGATGGCTACGGTTGCAGCATCGTTGTTGAGGTAATAATCCTTTGCACCGAGAGTAAGACCGCCCTGCATCAGGTTGTAGATGTTCATGGTTACGTTCTTCTCATCGGCAGCGAAACCTGCGCCATAGCTCAAGCCGAGACCCATCCAGGCATACTTAACCTGGAGCTTCTGAAGTTCGTCCTTGGTCTTGGCAGCTTCAATCTCATCCATCAGAGGCTTAACAGGAGCGATTCCAGCCTTGTTGCGGCTGTCAACATCCATAGAGAGCTTGTAGAAATCAGACAATTTCTGCTCGATGGTTCCAGCCTTGTAAGTCTTCTTCTGGAGTTCAGAAAGAATGGCGTTGATGCGCTTGTTGTTGTTCTCAGCAAGCTGGTCAAAACTGCCATAACGGCTGTAAGCGGCAGGAAGAGGATTGTTCTTCTGCCATCCGCCTGTAGCAAACTGATAGAAACTGTCTGCTGGCTTCACTGTCTTGTCGAGATTGCTCATGACAAGACCCGATTTGTTCTGAGCGTCAGCGCCTAATGGCAGAGCTGCGATCATCATCATCGGTAAGATCATCTTCATTTTCATTTTCTTCTCTTTTTTATATTAAAGTTACTATTATTTCGAAACTTCTTCCAGTTCTTCCGAAAGGAGCATCCAGCGCTCGTTCTCCTCATCGAGACCCTTCATGAGTTCAGTGTATTCAGTAACGAGTTCCATGTTGGTTGCATTTTCCGGTTTCATCAGGAGTTCATCAATCTCCTTCTTTCTCGCTTCCAGCTTCTCAATCTTCGCCTCACATTCCTTCACGGCTTTCTCTGCCTTACGAATCTTCTTCTGCTGTTCCTTATGTTCAGCGTAGCTCTGCTTGCCGGATGTGGCAGAGGCAAGACTGTCGGCTGTAGAACCTGATGCGACAGAAGAGCCGGAAGTATTGGCAGAAGGCGAACCGGCAGAAGCCATACTCTGATTGGCAAGAGCCTGATTGATGTTCTCGGCATTGTGGGCACGGAGATAATCGTAAATACCACCGAGATGCTCACGAACCTTGCCGCCGCCGAACTCATAGACCTTATCAACCAGACCATCGAGGAATTCACGGTCGTGGCTCACGATGATAGCTGTTCCATCGAAAGCCTTGATGGCTTCTTTCAGCACATCCTTCGACTGCATGTCGAGGTGGTTGGTAGGCTCATCGAGAATGAGGAGATTCACGGGTTCGAGCAGGAGTTTGATCATCGCCAGTCGGCTGCGTTCTCCTCCACTCAGTACCTTGACAAACTTCTCTGAAGTCTCGCCGCCAAACATGAAGGCTCCCAGGAGATCGTTCACCTTCAGACGCATTTCGCCTGTTGCCACATTGTCGATAGTCTGGAAGATGGTAAGCTTCTCATCCAAGAGCTGCGCCTGGTTCTGGGCGAAATAGCCAATCTGCACATTATGGCCAATCTTGAGTTTTCCGGTGAAAGGAATTTCACCCATGATACATTTTACCAGAGTAGATTTACCCTCGCCGTTCTTACCCACGAAAGCCACCTTCTCGCCACGCTTGATGGTAAAGGTAACATGGTCGAAGACGGTGTGGGCGCCGTAATCCTTGCGAACCTCATCGCAGATGATAGGATAATCGCCACTTCTGAGACAAGGAGGGAATTTGAGGTGCATCTGCTTGTTGTCAACCTCATCCACCTCGATAGGCACGATTTTCTCGAGCTGCTTGATTCTGCTCTGCACCTGAACCGCCTTGGTTGGCTTGTAGCGGAACCGCTCGATGAAATCCTTGATGTCGGCAATTTCCTTCTGCTGGTTCTCATAAGCACGAAGCTGCTGCTCGCGGCGTTCAGCACGCAACACAACATACTCATCGTATTTCACCTTATAATCTTCTACCCTTCCGCAAGTAATTTCGAGGGTACGGTTAGTTACATTGTTGATGAAAGCACGGTCGTGGCTCACCAGAACCACAGCCTTTGCACTCTGCGCCAGGAACTGCTCCAACCACTGGATACTTTCAATATCAAGGTGGTTGGTAGGCTCATCGAGGAGCAGGACATCAGGCTTCTGCAACAGAATCTTGGCAAGTTCGATACGCATACGCCAACCACCGGAAAACTCCTTGGTAGGGCGCTCGAAATCATCGCGCGTAAAGCCAAGACCGCTCAAGGTGCGCTCTATCTCAGCCTCATAGTTTTCGCCACCCATCATCATGTAGCGTTCATGTTCCTGGGTAAACTTCTCTACGAGTTGAGCATAGCTTTCGCTCTCATAGTCGGTGCGGTCGGCCATTTCCTGCTGCATCTTGTCCAGACGCGCCTTCATCTCGGTATTATGGGCGAAAGCCTTGCGGGTTTCCTCCTTCACGGTCGTATCATCCTGCAGTTTCATTACCTGTGGCAGATAGCCGATGGTGGTTTCGTTAGGAATAGCCACAACGCCATCAGTAGGTTTCTGCAAACCGCAGAGAATCTTGAGCATCGTAGATTTTCCTGCACCATTCTTACCCACCAGGGCAATGCGGTCGCGGTCGTTGATGACGAAACTTACATCATGAAAGAGAGGCTTAACGCCAAACTCTACTTTCAGTCCTTCTACTGAAATCATCTATTTTAATTTATAATTTACAATTAATAATTTATAGTTTTCCTAACTCCTTTTACGGAATGAGCAGGGATGAATCACCATAGCTCAGGAAGCGGAAATCATGCGTAAGAGCATAATCGTAAACCTTCTTCCAATCGCCCTTGAGAAAAGCACTCACCAGGAGCAGGAGTGTACTCTGAGGCTGATGGAAATTGGTAACCAGCATCTTCACAATCTTATACTGATAGCCAGGAGCAATGATAATCTGCGTGCTGGAATGGAGAGCCTCCAAACCGTTGCGGTCCAGATAATCGATGATTGCCTGGATAGACTGCATCGGAGTGATTCCATCTACCAGATTGCCATCTTCTGAAAGCTCGTAAGGATCCCACTGGTTTACATGCAGATCTTCTTCATTTGCCTCAGGATGTTTCAGCAGATGAACGCCCATGTAATAAAGACTCTCGATGGTACGGACGCTGGTGGTTCCTACGGCAATGACACGGCACTCGTGCTTAATGAGTTTTTCCAGACTACGGCGATGAACAACAATATATTCCGTATGCATCTGATGACCTTCGATTTCAAGACTCTTCACCGGTTTGAAAGTGCCGGCTCCTACATGCAGGGTTACTTCTTCGCGGTCGATTCCATGCGCATCAAGATCCTTAAGAACCGCATCGGTAAAGTGAAGTCCGGCAGTTGGAGCAGCCACACTTCCCTTGATTTTAGAATAAACCGTCTGATAAGTGGTCTTATCGCTTTCCTCTGTCTTACGGTTGAGATAAGGAGGAATAGGCAACTCGCCTACTGTTTCGAGAATCTCAGCGAAAGACACCTTGTCGTTGTCCCAATCGAAGTCAACCCAATAGTTGGTTCCTCCGCCTTTGGCAACCATTTCCTGCGCCTCTGCGCCTAGCGCATCTCCGCGTCGCATAGTGGCGCTGAGGGTAAGCTTATGGCCCTTGATTTCGAAATCGCGTTTCAGGCTGCCCTCTTTCCATTTCTTCAGATTACCAATCATGCAGAGCCAGGAACAATGTCCGGCAGTCTGGAACATGAGTTCATAATCGGTAGGTTCTGCAGGCTCCATCAAGAAAACCTCAATAAGCGCACCTGTTTCCTTGCGGAAGTGCAGACGCGCTTGTATCACCTTGGTATTGTTGAATATCATCAAGGCTCCTTGAGGGAGATATGTGGGAAGATGATGGAAAACATCATCGCTTACCTCGCCGTGCTTATAGACCAGCAGTTTGCTGTGGTCGCGCTGGGCGATAGGGAATTTTGCGATGCGCTCATCCGGTAAATCATAGTTATAATCACTAATCTTAATGTGTTTTGTATCCATTATTTATTTTTACTTTGAACTTTCTATTTTGAAACTTTTTTCCTTGTACTTTTTATTCCTGTACTAAAGATTTGCCATCTGGCAGGTAGCATAAAACACAACCATGATAAGGGTAAAAATCATTACGGTCATGATTTTATCTACATCATCATAGTCGTAACCTGTACTCGTATACTGGTTGGAAATATACTTGATCTTCGGGGAGATGCGGTAATACATTCTGATGTAGATAAGATAAACGACAACTCCCACCACAGCGCCAATAGCCAGACCGCAAAGAATGTCGACCGGATAGTGAACACCCAGGTAAAGACGGGTCCAGCAATTTACGAGCGACCATAATACCAGCGTCCACGTAACCACCTTGCTGCGGATGAGCATCGAGAAGAAGATGGCTATCGCCAGCGTATTGGCAGCATGAGCCGAACAGAAGCTGAAACTCTTGAGGCGCATATTGTCAACCACCTGAACCGTATATTTGAACATCGGGTCGCTGGAAGGTCGCCATCTTTCAGCCAGCGGTTTGATGATTCCATCCACCAGTCCATCAGCCAGAAAGATACAGAGCACCGCTCCTCCAACCACGAGTGCAATCTGCCCCATCATCTCATTGTTTCTTATCACAACAACGAAGAGGACGATATAAAGCGGAATCCATGTCCAGCCCGACGTAAGCGCCATCGCCATCTGGTCGAGCCAGACATTCTCGCTGCCGTTAAAAACATGCAACAGCTGCATGTCAAAATCTTGTATCCTACTAAAATCCATTCTTTTTATTTTAATCAGATTTTTATCCTAATCTGTTTTTAGAGAAAATCAGATTTCCTCTATAGCCTTGGTTTCAATCCAACCTTCTCTGCCGTCTCCTACCTTGATTCCGCGCCAGCCTTTCATCGCCTTATCGGTAATGTCAACGCGGGTTCCTTCATGCAGCAGGAAGAGATCAGCGCTCGTCTTGGATGGCGTCTTCTTCACATTAACAGAAGGAGCGATGATGATGGCTCCCGTACGGTTGATGAGCATCTGTCGCTGCTGGTAAGCAAAGAGATTGCTCAGCAGGAAGACTGCCACGAAGAAGATTCCACCGAAGAAACCAATCTTGCGCAACACGATATGCGGACCGAAGAGATAAACCAAGACCAGAACCAGCGCCATGATGATGGCAATAATACCAGTCTTTGCCCAACAGTCTACACTCGTAAAGTTGACCAGCGCCTTCCACCAGGTTACGAAGAACATTTCGCTTTCCGGAGTAATCTTATCGATGGTCTTGCTACGTGCAAACTGCAGGTTGAAGCTGATGTCTTCATCGCCTGGCGAGAGCAAATGGGCACGCTCATAATTGAGCACAGCCTTGGTAATATTGTCTGTACGGTAATAAGCATTGCCCAAGTTATAGTAAACTTCGGCAGAAACACCATAGTTATTCAATATTTCCTCATAGTCGCGTATGGCTTGCTGATAGTTACCTTTCTGATATTCCGTATCAGCATTGTTCTTGGTAACAGCGCCAGCAGAAACCGAGCAGCCCAACATCACCATGATCATCATGACGAACGAATATCCGGTTGCACTCTTCTTGCGCTGCTTACGCGTTGCATTGATAGCATTTTCTATATTCATAATAGCAGTCATTGCAGATTCGAATGTACGGTTCATATTGCCCGCAGGGTCGCCTGGCGCATAGCGTTCAAACTCACATTCATCGAGAGCCGTTGTAAACTTCTCGATAGTTCTCTCCTCTACACAATGTTTTTCGAGCATAGCCTGAATGTTTTCACGTGAGAGCTTTTCGGCTGGCATGTTGAGCTTGTAACTTACATAGCCCCACAGAGCACGGAGCACTTCATCATAGAATTCTTCCTGCTTTCCGCCGAGCATCAGCAGATGAGCCTTCTTCAGACGCTTGGTTGCTATCTTGTTTGCCTTGTTGGAACGAACCTTTACAAGGTCGGCATTCTCGAGGGCACGGCGGCGGAAAACAATGAGCAGGGCAAAGAAGGCTGCCAACGGAACCAGCAGACTGGTCCAGTAGCCGAAACTTCCGTAGAACATATCGTCAATATCGTGGAGCTTAGACTTGCCCAATTTCAGCGCATGAATGTCTTTATCTTTATTGCTGAAATCTGATGTTTCATTGCGTGAAGTTCCATCGCCCTTGTCTACGTTCAGCGTAAACGGCTGGGTCTTGATTGTCTTGTACTTATTAGCCGAAGTATCATAATAGGTGAATTCTACCGCAGGAATGGTATAATTTCCCTGATTACGAGGCACAGCCAGGAAGTCATAAATCATATTGCCTTCCACGCCATTGGCTGTAAGACGGGTCTTGTCTGTCACCTTCGCATCATACTTGTCAAAATCCTTAGGGAAGGTAATAACAGGCTGCTTGAGCAGCTTCAGGTTTCCGATTCCTCCTACCACTACACGAATGGTGATAGGTTCGCCAGCCTTTACTTCCTTCTTGTCGATGGAACCGGTAATATTGAATTTACCTACACCGCCCGAGAAGTTGGCTGGGCGCTGAGGCAACGGATCTACCTGAATATTCACACTAGGAGCAATAATATCTTTCTTTACTTCAACATAGCCAGAGCCGCCATTGAAGAAAGCTTCCATCGGGTCAACGTTTCTGTTCTGCTGAACCACGATTCCCTTGAAGGTAATAGCTGGAATGGTGAGGCTTCCCGTCATCTGCGGATACATGACATACTGACTCCATGTAACGCATCGGTAAGGTCGGCCGTTTACGGTTTCAGTATGGAAAGTCTTCTGCTGAGGCAGCGGAACTTCCTGGTTGTGGAATCCCTTCAGGTCAGGCATCTTGCCTTCCAGCTGGGTAAGGTCTACCTGCGTATAAACCTTATAAGTAAGGAGCACCGGTTCCTGTTCGTGAACACGTCGCTTGTTGGCTGTAACCTTGATGAAAAGGTCGCGGCCTGATATTCTTGATCCGGCAGTTCGCATACGTGGTTCATTATAATCATCCTGTCCGTGCATGGAAGGAGCGCCGTTGTTGCGTGCAGCATGGCCAGAAACCGTAATCTTAACCGGATGGGAAGAGAGTTTCTTACCATTTACGATGGCATGAGAGGCACCAATGCCAAAGGTTCCGTTCTTAGCTGCGTAGAGCGTATAGGTAATGGTTACCGACGATGAAGAGGATGTATGACCGTTAATCATCTGATAACTGGACTGCGATGAGGTATAAGGACCTGCGATTACCTCAAGTCCTTCTCCTACTCCGCCCAGGCGGAATTCCTCTACATCTCGTGTATTGATGGTATAAGCCACACGGAAGTTTTCTCCCGCCGCCACGTGTGTTGGTGCCGACACACTGATATGCTGGGCTTTCAGCTGCAAACTGAAGCCCAGAAGCATTGCCCATATAATAATATACCAACCTATATGTTTCATGTTCTTAATATATTATGCTCGTTGTATTATTTTACTTTTTACCAGTTTTTCTCATATTGCTTTCTGCGAGGCTGACTCATCGCTTTCTGCATCTTGCGCTTCGTATCCTTCTCCTGCTGGATGGCAGCGTTCAAGAGTTGTTCAGCATTATCTTTGCTCATCTTGTCCTGATTGTTCTGATTCTGCTGATTGTTCTTATTCTGGTTGTTCTTGTTTTTGTCGTTCTTGTTCTTGTCTTTATTCTGATCTTTGTTCTGATCCTTATTCTGCTTGTCTTTGTTCTTGTCCTTGTTTTTATTCTTGTTGTTCTTATTCTTATCGTTCTGCTTGTTCTGCTTCTGTTTTTTGAGCAGTTTCTTGCAGAGGGCAAGATTATATCGGGTTGCATTGTCCTGCGGATTGCAGCGCAGGGCGTTCTCATAACATCCTATGGCCTGCGCATATTGCTGATGCTGCTGCATGACCACGCCCATGTTGTGGTAACTTCTGGCGCGTCGCATCTTGTTCGTTTCCAATTTCGAAGCATTCTCAAACTGTATCATCGCCATCGAATCCTTCTGCTGCATCATCAGGGCGCACCCCAGATTATAGACAGCCTGCGCATTCTTCTGGTTCTTGGAGATAGCCTTGCGATATTGCGTTTCGGCTGCAGCCCACTTCTGTTTATGATAGGCGCGGTTTCCCTGGCGGATGAAGTTGCGGTCGTTCTGTGCTCCCACCTTCGCCAAGCCCAGCACCATCAGGGCAAAAACCAATATATATCTTAAATATCTCATTCTTATTATATAATAATGTATAAACGTTTATCAGAAAGGCTTCCTGATGTCTTTCTTAAAAAACTTGATGTTTCTGAGCAGAGGATTCTTTACCTCAAGCAGACAGATTTCGATGATAAGCAACAGGATGACAAGAATACCTACAGCCTGGAACTGTTCATCATAAGCGCTGTAAACCACACTCGTTACATCGCCTTTCTGCAATTTGGCAATATCATCATTCAATGCTCTTTCCGCATCGCTGGTATTATCTACATGAATGTACTGACCCTTGCCTGCCTGGGCAAGCTCCTTGCACATCTGCTCATTCAGGGCGGTCATTACGGTGTTGCCCGCATTGTCCTTCAGATAAGAGCCGTCGCCCATAGGGATTGGCGCTCCCTTGGTGTTACCTATGCCCAGGATAAAGACATTGATTCCTTTCTTGTTGGCAGCAGTAGCCGCCTCCTGTGCGCCAGGCTCATGGTTTTCGCCATCGGTAATAACGATGATGGCTCTGCCCACATTCTCCTGCTGGGTGAAACTCTTGGAAGCCAAATCGATGGCTTCGCCGATATTGGTTCCCTGGGTCTGGATAAGACCTGGGGTAATGTTCTGGAGAAACATCTTTGCCGAAACATAATCGGTGGTGATTGGCAACTGCACGAACGCATCGCCTGCAAAGACGATGAGTCCAATCTTGTCGTTGTTAAAGTTGTCGACCAGATTTTCGATAAGCATCTTACTCTTGTCCAAACGGGATGGAACCACGTCCTGACAGAGCATGGAATTTGAAATATCGAGGCAGATGATGGTTTCAATACCATGTCGCTTATCGTGAGAAATCTTGCTGCCCATCTGCGGACGAGCTACCATCACGATGAGAAGCGCCAAGGCTGCGAGCATCAGCACAAACTTAACTGTAGGGCGATATTTGGAGATGTTGGGCATGAGCTGTTTCAGAAGTTCCGGATCGCCGAGCTTCTTCAGTTTAGCCTTTCTTCTTCTCCATCCTATCAGTCTGATTAGAATCAGTACTGGTATAATCCACAACAGCCAGAGAAATATAGGATCTTCAAATCTTAACATTTTCTATTCTAATTATATCTTCTATTCGATTATCCGATAATCAGTAAAATATCTCCGATAACTGGTAAAATATCTCCGAAAGATAGCGAAATATCTCCGATAATCAGTGATGGCTCAGTATCCGGATTACGGAATTCTTCTGAACCAGGTGATGCGGAGCAGGATTTCTACCAGCAATACCAGGAGAGCTGCCAATGCGAATGGCTGATAAGCTTCATAGCGCTTGGCGAAATGCTTGACATTAAACTTGGTCTTTTCCAGTTTATCGATGTCTCTGTAAATCTTCTTCAGCTCGTTATTGTTCGTAGCGCGATAGAAATTACCATCGGTTGTCTGAGCAATATCACTCAGCGTCTTCGTATCTATCTCTACCGGAATGTTGACGTACTGTACTCCTCCTGCCACAGGCATTGGATAAGGAGCCACCTTGTTGGTTCCTACTCCGATGGTGTAAACGCGGATTCCGTAGCTCTTGGCAATCTCTGCTGCGGTCATTGGCGAGATTTCACCCATGTTGTTACTGCCGTCGGTGAGAAGAATCACAACCTTCGATTTTGACTTAGAATCCTTCAGGCGACTCACGGCATTAGCGAGTCCCATTCCCACTGCAGTTCCATCGTCAATCAGTCCCCGGGCGGCAATATCCGTACGGGTTGCCTGCAAGAGGCGCAACAGACTGGCATGATCGGTTGTCATCGGGCACTGGGTGAAGGCTTCACCGGCAAAGATAGTCAGACCGATGTTGTCGTTCGGTCTTCCCGAGATAAATTCCGTAGCCACATCCTTAGCCGCTTCCATACGGTTTGGTCTCAAATCTTCGGCAAGCATAGAGGTGGAAACGTCCATCGCCAACATAATGTCAATGCCTTCTACCGTCTTGTTGTCCCAAGCCGTATGCGTCTGCGGACGAGCCATCGCACAGACGATGAGCACGAAACAGATGCATCTCAGTACCATTGGCAGATGGATGAGACGCACACGCAGGCTCTTCGGAGCATACTGATACTTTTTCGTGTCGCTCATGCGCATGGTTGGCGCATTCTTCTTCCTGTAGAGGAAATACCATAATATATAAGGTATCAGCAACAGGAGCAACAGAAAATAGCCTTTACTTGCAAATTCCATTTCTATATATTTCTATTTATAGCCAGGCAAAGAGTTTCGGAACAAACCGCTTTGCCCGGCGAAACGTTTCATAAGAACACCCTGCTTTACATCAGCAGCATGGCTGACTGATAAATGATGTAACCCAACAGAGCCAGACCTACGATGGCTCCTATCCAGAGGAGCGACTTGATGAGGCGGCGCTGAGATTGCGTCTTCTGCTCTTCATTGGTCAGTTGTGGAACCACCTTTTCTTCAGTAGGTTTCTCATCTGTCTTGGTCTGGTCGATGAAGTTGATGGCATTCACCAGGTTTGCGTCGTTCTCATTCACCAGGGTTTCATATTTGGCAAACTTCACGAGATCAGCAGTCTGGAAGAGTTCCTTCAGTTCATCAATCATCTTCTGGTCGCCTGCTTCGCGCAAACGTTCGATGATTTCCATACTGGTCATCTCCATGGCATTGAATCCGAAACGGCTCACGATGTATTCTCTCAGCGTATTGGTAAGCTGGGTGTAGTAAGCCTTCTGTGTTTCCTGATTCTCTACGTGCTGCTGCTTGATGACGTTGATTTGATTCAGCGCCTTTTCATGAGCCGGAACACGTTTTACGATGCGGATATGGGTGATAATTGGCTTGTTGTTCTTCAGTCTGTTGCGCAGATAAAGCCATGCACCACAGAGGATTAACAGCAATAGGCTCAACCAGAATAGCGAGCTCCATTCGCTCCAGGAGAAAGGATTGTCCTGAACATCCTTGGGCGGATAGAACTGGTTGGGATGAACCGTATCTACTGGCACGGTGAGCACCTTCAGCGCAAGCTGGTTGCCATGAAAGTTCTTGCCGTTTACCTTCACATTGAGTGCAGGAATCACGTACACCTTTTCATCAAACGAAGTCAGCGTATAGTCGCGGCTCACTACCATTCGGTCGTCGCCTATGTGCGAAGTGTCGCCTTTGCTCTGCTCTACCACTTCCACTCCCGGCGTAAGTTGCTGCTGCGGCTTGAAAGATGGCAGTTGCACCTTATCGCCTTGCTTCACCGAAGCCTTCAGATGCAGCACAGTCTGCTGTCCTATCAGTATCTGCAGCGAGTCGATGCGTTGCTCTACCTGCTGGGCTTGAGCCAAGCCTGAGCACCCCAGGAGAGCGAGCGACAATATGATATTCTTTACTTTAAACATAGTTTCTTTACTTTGAGCTTTCGGTTTATCAGCCCCTCTGCTTGAAAAGCATCAGGAGCGCCTTCGAGAAGTCCTCGTTAGTGGCAATCGAAGTCCAGTCGACCTTGCTTTTGGCAAAGTCGGTTTTCAGATTCTCCTGCTGCATCAGCCATTGCTGGGTATGAGCCATTCGCAGTTTCTTCGAACTTGTATCAATATACATTTCGTGTCCGGTTTCTGCGTCCATCACCTTGAGCAGTCCTACGTCAGGGAGCACCTTGGCACGCGGGTCGTAAACCTGGATAGCTACTACATCATGCTTCTGGTTGGCAATCTGCAGCTGATGCTGGAAATTCTTATGATCGTAGAAGTCGCTGATTACGAAAGCCGTGCAGTGGCGCTTCATCACGCGGGTGAAATATTCCAGGGCGCAACCGATGTCGGTACGCTGGCTCTGCGGCTGGAAGTTGAGCATTTCTCTGATGATATAGAGAATATGCTTTCTTCCCTTCTTAGGCGGAATGTACTTCTCTATGCGGTCAGAGAAGAAGATGACACCTATCTTGTCATTGTTCTGAATGGCACTGAAGGCGAGTGTGGCAGCAATCTCAGTAGCCAGATCGCGCTTCATCTGCTTCATCGTACCGAAATCGAGCGACCCGCTGACGTCTACGAGCAGCATCACCGTAAGTTCCCTTTCCTCTTCAAACACCTTGACGTAAGGTTTATGAAAGCGGGCGGTCACGTTCCAGTCGATGTCTCTCACATCATCGCCGTACTGATATTCGCGCACCTCGGCAAAGGCCATTCCCCTACCCTTGAAGGCAGAATGATACTGACCTGCGAAGATGTTCTGACTCAGTCCGCGAGTCTTGATTTCTATCTTCCGAACCTTTTTTAAGATATCTTGTGTATCCAACTTATTACTTTGAACTTTGAATTTTGAACATTGAACTTTATGATTAGTGAAGCAAGCGAATTTTTCACTCTTCACTTAATCAAGGCACTTCCACCTTATTAATGATGCGGCTTACGATTTCCTCGCTTGTCACATTGCTAGCCTCAGCCTCGTAAGAAAGGCCGATACGATGGCGCATTACGTCATGAGCTACAGCTCTTACATCTTCAGGAATCACATAGCCGCGATGCTTGATAAACGCATAGGCTCTGGCTGCCTTGGCAAGAGAGATGCTGGCACGAGGACTGCCGCCGAAGGTAATCATGTCTTTCAGCTCGCCCAGTCCGTAGCGCTCAGGATAACGTGAAGCAAAGACGATATCGGCAATATACTGCTCAATCTTCTCATCGAGATAAACCTCGTTTACTATCTTGCGAGCCTTCAGAATCTCCTCAGCAGATGTTACAGGAGTAACCTCAGGAAGTCCGCCCTGAATATTCTCACGGATGATGAGCTTCTCCTCTTCCAGTGTAGGATAATCGATGATTACCTTCAGCAGGAAACGGTCTACCTGTGCTTCAGGCAACTGGTAGGTTCCTTCCTGCTCGATAGGGTTCTGTGTAGCCATTACCAGGAACGGACTAGGCAGTTTGAAAGTTTCATCACCAATGGTAACCTGATGTTCCTGCATGGCTTCGAGCAGCGCACTCTGCACCTTGGCTGGGGCACGGTTAATCTCATCTGCCAAAACGAAATTGGCGAAGACAGGACCGCGCTTTACATGGAAAGCCTCGTCTTTCTGTGAATAAATCTGAGTACCCACCACATCGGCAGGCAACAGATCAGGAGTAAACTGAATGCGGCTATAGTCGGAGCTGATAAGCTGTGACAATGTCTTGATTGCAAGTGTCTTCGCCAGTCCAGGTACACCCTCAAGCAGGATATGACCATCAGAGAGAAGACCGATAAGAAGGCAATCTACGAGGTGTTTCTGACCTACGATTACCTTATTCATGCCCATTACCAGATTGGTAACAAACTGACTTTGTTGTTCTATCCGGATATTCAATTCGCGGATATCAATAGCTTCTGCCATAATTCTATATTTTTACGTTTAATTTCTTAATTCAAACAATATATTTCCAAAACTAAACGCAAAAGTACTCAAATTAAGCCACAAAAGCGAAAAAACCTATCTAAATAATATTAAAAATGTTTCATAAAAGCTATTTTTAGGTTCTTTTAAAGAATAGCTTTTATGAAACAAACGAGATTTCAAATATTTTATCTGTTTTTATGCTTCATGTACCAAGGATGAACCAAGAAATTGTACACCAGCAACGATACGATTGTAAAAAGAAGCGCATAGTGCAACATCCCTGATTCAATCATATTATATACAGGATGATCTACGTCAAAATGCGCTCTCGCCGGAAGATTATGAAACAGGAATCCAAGACCGAGTCCCAAGCTCAATCCCAATTCCCAAGCCAGGAAGAACGAGTTCACGCTCGTGCCGCGCTGGCAATGTTTGGCAAGCTTGATATAGAAGAGCAGGAAACGGCTTCCAATGATTCCCAAGCTGAAACCCAGCAAGGTTGGAACCACGATTTCTACAGCAAACTCCTGACTTCCGAACGAAATCAGTTCAGCAGAAGCCAATAATATCAGACCTACGATTATCTGACTCTTCAGATCTGCATCAGCAAAGACAAACTTTTCTGCCAGGAACGCCAAGACCAATCCTCCGAAAATCATCAGAAAGTTACCAGTAGAATGAGGCACAGAAAAGTATAATCCCGCAGAAAAAGTAATCAGGATAATATTGACAAACAGCGGAGTTCCCTGTGGCAGATAGAAGCGGTCGAGGCTGAAAACCTTGATTCCTTCGGCAGGCGCCTTAAAAGGAAACTTAGCGCGAGAAACCAGCACGAAGGCTCCCAAAGCCAGCAACGAAGCCGTAGGGAAAACATAACCCATGCCGAAATAGTTGTAAACAAAAAATGCCAACAAGGGTCCTACAGCTATCGAAAAGCGGGCAAACCAGGAGGTAATATAATTAGCCTCGGTGCGCTGGAACGACTCGCAGGAATCAATAACCAGCGTACTGGCAAGCGTCATCTGAGCCAACCCCAGAAATGCTCCCAACAGGAAACGGACCGCCAGGAGAATCTCAAAAGAAAACCTGATGTTCCAGAACGTATCCAGATAGTAAAGAACCGAATGACAAACAACCACACTTAAAATGGAAAGCTGACAGACCATATTCCTGCGGTAGCGCTGCACCAGATAAGAGCAGAAGCCGCCAAACAGGAAAAGTCCAAAGCCGTATGCAAGAAGCACACACCCTATCTGCCACATCTGATACTTCTCCTGAAGCAGGATATAAGGAATGGCAAAAATGAGCATGTACACACTCGACATCAGCAAGAGGTTGGCAAAGCATAATCGCCAGAAGTCCTTGTGCCACAGCTTGATATGTACTGGTGTATTTTGTGTATCCATTATTCTAAACTCTTTATGAATCTATCTTATTTATACTCTCTTACACTTCGCTAAAAAGAGAGTTAATGTTAGTAACTCTCTTCAGTGCTAGGATAATCTACGGTCTTCACCGCATCAATATAAGCCTTCACACCCTTGGTCATTTCCTCGCCTACCTGAGCAAAGTGGCGCAGGAACTTAGGCTTGAAGCCCTGTGTCATTCCAAGTGCATCAGCATAAACCAGAACCTGTCCGTCGCAGCCGTTACCTGCACCGATTCCGATGGTTACAGCCTTCACCTTCTTGCTTACTTCAGCAGCGAGCTTAGCAGGAACCTTCTCCAGCACGATGGCAAAGCAGCCTGCTTCGTCCAGCGCAATGGCGTCGCTGATAAGCTTCTGTGCCTCAGCCTCTTCCTTGGCACGGATGCCATAACCGCCAAACTTGTTCACGCTCTGCGGGGTAAGTCCGAGATGACCATGAACCGGGATTCCGGCATTAACCAGCGCCTTAACCGTTTCGCAGATTTCTACGCCGCCTTCCAGTTTCAGAGCGTCTACACCCGTTTCCTTCATCATGCGGCAAGCATTGCGCAGCGCCTCTTCCTTGCTGATCTGATAGCTGCCGAAAGGCATGTCGCAAACCACGAAAGCATGCTGGCAGGCACGTGCCACGCTGCGGGCGTGATAAATCATCTGGTCTACGGTAATCGGCAATGTGTCTGCATTTCCTGCCATCACATTGCTGGCCGAATCACCTATTAATATAGAGTCAATTCCTGCAGCATCTATAATTCCGGCTGTTGTAAAGTCGTATGCTGTCAGCATGGTTACTTTCTCGCCAGCCTTCTTCATTTCTGCGAAGGTCTTGGTGGTAATTTTCTTCTTGTCAGTAGATAAATATCCCATTTTTTTATTTTGATTTATTTATTGTTCTGCGTTGAATCTATTTCGCATTCTCCACGATGCGCTGCAAGTCAGCAAAGCTGAAACCTCTGTAATCATCTATCACATAGTCGGATAGCGGTTGGATGGATTCTCTGCTGTTCGTTGTGGCAAGACCTAAGGTAAAAGCTCCTGAGGCTCTCACCGCTTTCAGTCCGTTAAAGCTGTCTTCCAATCCTACACAGTCTTCCGGTTCTACACCGAAATAGGCTGCACCTTTCAGATAGCAGTCTGGATGAGGCTTGCTCTCGGCGAAATCCTCGCTTGTCAGCACGCGGTCGAAATAAGCCTTGAATTCCGGGTGACGGTCGTAGACATTCAGCATCTTCTGAATGTTGCTGCTCGTTACCACAGCGCATTTTACGCCATGCT
Source organism: Segatella copri (assembly GCA_021628325.1). Classification (GTDB taxonomy): domain Bacteria; phylum Bacteroidota; class Bacteroidia; order Bacteroidales; family Bacteroidaceae; genus Prevotella; species Prevotella copri_R. The sequence continues at coordinate 51,562 of JAJXAL010000004.1, forward strand.
GCTTCAAGTCGCTGATGAAGTCTTCGAACCCTGCAATATATTCATACTGCATGGTCTTTTCAAACTCATCCAGTCTGGCTGTAATCTTAGCCTGTTCCTCCTTTGCGCCTGTAAAACCTTCGATGTGGGCGAAGACGGCTTCATCGGTGAAATACTTGTCGTAAATCTGAACCAGAGTCTGTCCTTTGATGCGATATTCGAAATCGGGCATTTCCGGATGATACTCCCTGCCTATCATTCCCCAGAAGATGGAGTACTGTGATTCTGTATCGAAAACCACACCATCCAGATCGAAGAGTGCTGCTTTTATCATATTTTCTTGTCTGTTTTTATCTATTTTTGCTTAAATTATATTGAAAACGGGTGCAAAGTTACGCAAAAAACTTAATATACGAGCATAATCTGACAGATTTTGATGTTTTTATTACGTGTTTTCCGATTTTTTACACTACCTTTGCAGAAAAATCAGTAGAAATAAAGAAGAATACATATAATTATATGATAGAAATAATAGAGAAATACTTCCCGAACCTCACGGAAGAGCAGAAAAAGCAGTTCGAGGCACTCGATGCATTATACCGCGACTGGAACAGCAAGATCAATGTCATCAGCCGCAAGGACATCGATAATCTGTATGAGCACCACGTGCTCCATTCTCTGGCAATAGCCAAAGCCATCCATTTCCGTCCGGGCACGGAGATTCTCGATTTCGGCTGCGGCGGAGGTTTCCCTGGCATTCCGCTCGCCATCCTCTTCCCTGAATGCAAGTTCAAGCTGATAGATGGAACGGGCAAGAAAATCAGAGTCTGCAACGAGGTAGCTACGGCCATCAATCTGCAGAATCTCAAGGCAGAGCATCTACGCGGAGAAGACGAAAAAGGCAAGTACGACTTCGTGGTAAGCCGTGCGGTAATGCAGCTTCCTGACCTGATGAAGATTATCAAGAAAAACTTTAAGCAGAAGGGGCAAAACGCTCTACCTAACGGACTTCTGTGTCTGAAAGGCGGTAATCTGAAAGAAGAACTGAAGCAATACTTCAAGATTTCAGAAATCACTCCGCTCAGCACTTTCTTCGATGAAGAATGGTTCAGTCAGGACAAGCAACTGGTTTACGTTCCGGCGTAGTAGAAGTGAAAAGTAATCATAAAGTTCAAAGTAAGAAATGTTACATATAGAAAGATTTCAAGTAAACATGTTGCAGGAAAACTGCTACGTGGTGAGCGATGAGACCAAGGAATGCGTCATCATCGATTGCGGCGCCTTCTATCCGGAAGAGCGCAAAGCTATTACACAATATATTAAGGAGAACCAGCTCAAGCCCGTTCACCTGCTCGTAACCCATGGTCATCTTGACCATAACTTCGGCAACAACACCATCTACCAGGAGTTCGGACTGAAACCGGAAGTATCGGCAGCTGATGAAAACCTGATGAAGGGACTTGCCAAGCAGGCAGAAACCTTCTATCAGATGCAGCTCGATTACCAGTTTCCGCCTATCGGCAGATTCTTCGAAGATGAAGAGGTCATCAAGTTCGGCAACCACGAGTTCCAGGTCATCGCCACTCCGGGCCACAGCAGCGGTTCCGTTACCTTCTATTGCGAGGCAGAGCACGTAGCCTTCACCGGCGACACCCTCTTCCACAACTCTATCGGCAGAACCGATTTCCCTGGAGGCAGCATGTTCCGCATCATCAACAGTCTGCGCCATCTCGGTCAGTTGCCTGACGAAACCCAGGTTCTCCCGGGTCATGGCGAATACACCAGCATAGGCGAAGAGCTTGCTCACAATCCATATATGGACCGTTAAAACAGCATTTTTAAAAGTCAGGAGATTTATCAGCGATGATCAAGAAATCGAATACAGAGAAGATCATTCTCGGCATTGACCCCGGAACCAACGTGATGGGCTATGGCGTAATCCGCATCATCGACAACAAGGCAGAACTGGTGGTGATGGGCGTCATCGACATGCGCAAAGAGAGCGATCCCTATCTCCGGCTGGGCAAGATCTTCGACCGCGTAACCGGCATCATCGACAGCTATCTGCCCGATGAGATGGCCATCGAGGCCCCCTTCTTCGGCAAGAACGTGCAGTCGATGCTCAAGCTGGGCAGAGCGCAGGGAGTAGCCATCGCAGCCGCCATTCATCACAGCGTTCCTATCCACGAATATGCGCCGCTCAAAATCAAGATGGCCATTACGGGACAGGGACAGGCTTCGAAGGAACAGGTAGCGGGAATGCTGCAGCGACTGCTCCATATTCAGCAGGACGAAATGCCGAAGTTCATGGACGCTACCGATGCACTGGGAGCAGCCTACTGCCACTTTCTGCAGATGAACCGCCCGGAGACCGACGCCAAGCACTACAGCAGCTGGAAAGACTTTGCAACAAAGAATCAGAGTAGAATAAAAAAATAAGAGAGATGCAAAAGATTATTAGCATTAAAAATGGTGTTACCCGTATGCCGGAATGGCGTATGGCAGAACCCGTAAACTTCGAGGCGTGCGATGGTGAGCACATCGCTATCGTAGGCCCGAACGGTGGAGGAAAATCAATGTTTGTCGACATCATCGTAGGTCGCCACCCACTCCTGATGCACGACCCAGATTACGATTTCTCGCCTAGCCAGAAGACGATGGTGAGCGACAACATCAAGTATATTACCTTCCGCGACACCTACGGAGGCGATAACGACCGCACTTATTTCCTGCAGCAGCGCTGGAACCAGCTTGAGATAGACGAGAACACGCCTATCGTAAAGGACAAGCTGGAAGAAGCCTACCAGATGGCTGGCGAAGACACACCAGAGCGCAGAGCCCTGCAGCAGCATATCTACGAACTCTTCCACATGCAGCACCTGATGGATAAATACACCATCCTGCTATCTAGTGGCGAGCTCCGCAAGTTCAAACTTGCCTCTACCCTCTTCTCAGAGCCTCGCGTGCTCATCATGGACAATCCGTTTATCGGACTCGATGCTGAAACCCGCGACCAGCTGAAGGAACTGCTCAAGACCCTCTCTTCTGAGCGAGCCCTGCAGATTATCCTCGTACTGAGCAAGAGCGATGATATTCCCGACTTCATCACCCACGTGGTAGAAGTGAAGAATATGAAGGTTCTGCCTAAGGTAACCCTCGCCGAATATCTTGCCGGCAGAGAATCCGTGCCTGCCCATGTGCTGAGTCCGGAGATGGAACAGGCCATCGTTGACCAGCCTTACAGCGACCGCGAATATCACACCCAGGAAGTGGTGAAGATGAACAAAGTACGCATACAGTATGGCGAGCGAATCATCCTCAAGGACCTCGACTGGACCGTGATGAACGGCGAGCGATGGGCTTTGAGCGGACAGAACGGAGCCGGAAAGAGTACGCTCCTCAGTCTGGTCTGTGCCGATAATCCGCAGAGCTACGCCTGCGACATTACCCTCTTCGACAATCCAAGAGGCAGCGGCGAAAGCATCTGGGACATAAAGAAGCACATCGGCTACGTATCGCCTGAGCTTCACCGCTCTTACCAGCGCGACCTGCCAGCCATCCGCATCGTAGCAAGCGGACTGATGGATTCCGTAGGTCTCTATGTAAAGCCGAAGGAAGAAGATATGGACAAGTGCCGCTTCTGGATGAAAGTATTTGGCTTGGAAGGTCTTGAAGACCGTGGTTTCCTGAAGCTCTCCAGCGGCGAACAGCGCCTCGTTCTCCTGGCACGTGCCTTTGTCAAGGATCCGGAACTGCTGATTCTCGATGAACCACTCCACGGACTCGACAACCGCAACCGCCGACTCGTAAAAGACGTTATCGAAGCCTTCTGTCGCCGCCAAAACAAAACCATGATCATGGTAACGCATTATAAGGAAGAATTGCCAGCGTGCATCGACCACAGCATCTTCCTCATGCGCCACACCAACGATTAAAAAGAATTGATAATTAATAATTTCAGAAAGATGAGATACATAATATTATTATTTGCGCTCACCCTCAGCATAGCTAAGGCAAGCGCCCAGGATGTATTAAACGAGGTGCTCCGCACTTCTGATGCAATCATCAACGACACCACGAAGAGCATGGACGAGCGCCGTACAGCCCTCTTCAAGTTTGACGCAATGACCTACATGCGCAGCAAGATTCTGCCACCGTATGTAATGCTCGACAAGAAACTGAGCAAGGACACCTTGAACATCAAGGTTCGCTATCTCAACGAGCAGGCATACGCCATGAGCGTATATATTACGCTCTACCAGAAGCGCCTGAAGGAGGCTTCAAGCAAGAATAAGCCGCTCGTAACCCAGTTTTTCAAGCAGGCAACCATCGACCACAAGGCATTTAAGGATGCAGATACAGAGTTTACCCTGGCTTATTACAACACCCCGGATGTTCCTACTCCTTTCTGCCTCGACTGCGATTGGGTTTCAACCTTGGCATTTATCCGCAGCATCGACTGGTCAAAGCTTTAAGAACGTTTTCAGTCAGAAAATATATAAAAACAGATTAGCAGCATCCCTTATGCAGGGATGCTGTTTGTCTATAGGATGGTTATCCAGATACTTTCGTCTCGGTCGCGCGCCGCTGTCATGGCGTTGATGAGCCGCTGCAGCCAGATACGGGAGTTCACCACCATGCCCTCGAACTTGTTCTCTCCAACAAGAATGCAGCCTTGCGTATCGTCAGGATAATTGCCTGCATGGATGCGGATGCCCTCGAAATTCGGTACACCCACCAGCAATGGCAGCCAACGCTTGAATCTTGGAGAATACGATATGACCACAGGATAAGTACCCTCAGGAATGGCAGTATGGCCAGGTACCTTACGAGCCTTCACGCCGCTCTTGCGGCTATAGCGGGCATCCACTTTCTCTGGCTTTAGCTTGATACCCAACAGATTGCGCCATGTAGGCTCCATGGTTTCACAGAGATATGTATCCTTGGACAGCAGCTGGCTGTCAAAGGTATGAACCAATGTACACTTGTCGTCTTTCTTCTTGCCGGGCAACGAGTTACGATTTACACTACTATCGGCCAGTAGATAGAGTCTGCCGATGGTATAAGTTCCCTTTTTAGCTATACGCTTTAATACTATTTCCATTTTGTTTTGAATGTTAAGTGTTAAACTATTTTGCGTTAAAACATCTCAGGTCGAGTCCGTCAGAACGGAATAATAGCTTCTTAAAACTGAATAACTGAATACTGAACACCTTTCCGCCCTGCTTTCCGTCAGCTCCGTCGGCATTAACTCCCTTCGGAGGAATTTTCTCGATATAATGGCGGTTCACCCAGTTTCTCAGCATCGTCGCCGTACCCTTCTTGCCGAAGTCGTTATGCAGACGTACCATTTCAGCCTGCGCATAAGTGAAGGTGTCAGGCAATAGCTGCAGCAGGTTGGTAGGTCCTCGCTTGCTCGATTTCTCTCCTACCTCATTAGCCTTGGCTATGCTTGCGCCAAAGAAAATCATCTTGCACCACAGGTCGTAGCTCTCGCTCCATCTGATGAACTCTTCTATTTCGGGTTCCCATTTGCAGCCGTTTGCCACGTATAGCACGCAAGCCTTGAGGAAGGCAATAACGTTGCCACGGAAGGAGAGATTCTCGAACACCCTGTTTTGCGACATGCGCGAAAAGTCGGCGTTCTCATCCTTCAACTTTTCTGCCAGGGCGAAAGCCTCAGCACAGTCTATTCTACCCGACGCCTTGCACAGATTCTCTATGTACGGTCTGAGCGCCTCTCTGAAGGCATCGTCGTATTCGCCGTATACTGGCATTTCGGCACCGATTTCCCGCTCTGGGATGGTACAGAAGTTGATGCGGCTGATAGGTCCGTCGGTGAGCACCTTTGAGAAATATCGCTGTCCCAGTTGGACGGTGGTCGATGCATTCCAGTTGAACCGGATGGTGACGCGCTCGGTGATGCTCGATGTACCCACACGAGTCTGGCCATATAAGTTGCCCGGATCAAAGGAAAGGCACATAATCTTGAACTGCTGGTTGCCCTGTCCCTTGAGGGCGTCGAACTGGTCTATCTCGTTGAGCGTTGTATAGAGGAAATGCTCCTGAGCCTCAGCCGTGCGCATGACGAATGCCGGGTTGGTCATATCGGCATCTATCTCCTGGATGATGAGGTTTTCCGGGCGCTTGCGCTTATCCTTGTTGGCACCCTTGCGTGTCACCTCCTCTTTCCATTCCTTCTCCCGTTGCAGGTTCTCACGGTCGCGCTGTCTGATGTCCTCCATAATCATGTTGATAGGCATCTGCACACAGTTCTTGCCTGCGCCCGTACCCGCCAGCAGACAGCACATCAGGGTAGCCTCATGCTCCACATTGTCGATATACTTGAAGGTGGTCTTACAGAGGTGTGTAGCAAGTGGCGGGAAGATGGCGTGCGCCACGGCAGGCTTGTATACGTCCGGAGTCTTTGATAGCAGCAGCTCCACGAGTTTGGGAAGATGTTCGGGCATCGGAGGCGGAGTGAGTTTTTCATCTTCCGCATTAATATCCGTTCCGCCCACAGAACTCACGGTGTTCAACGCCACGGCATCCTTCTGGGAGGACTTCTCTGCCTGGGCATTGATGCGGATCACGGCTTGCGACATCGGCTTCGAACTGTCACCATATTTCGCATAGAAATCGTGGATGAGCTGCTGGCAGTCACGCTCCTGCGAGAAGGCAGGCATCTTCTGTGCCACCACCGCCTTCAGTTCGTCTTCAGGCATCACTCTCGATGCGCCTGCGCTCATAATCGCCAGGAGCGATGAGTGGCGGGAGCCTGGGGTGTTGATATCTACGTCCTTCAGACCTGCCGCATTGCGGAAGAGGTCGAAGGCTGCTAGGTTCTTGCCGGTTGCCTCTGCCCCAGCATCCTGATGAGCTCCAGCAGGGCTGAGATGAGCAGCATTGCTATCACAAGGTTGGGCAGGCTGAACAGCAGAGCCAGCAGAAACAGCGTGATGGCTGTCAGAGCCCGGAAGTCGATGGTCTTGAACATTTTGTTGAGTGTTGAGTTTTGAATGTTGAATGTTGAGTGGTTTGGGCTGAGTTCCATTTTGGATTCGTCCGTCGATGGTAAGCCCACGGTCCAGGTAGGCTTGTCTGCGCCTCTTCAGCTCTTCCTGTGGCAGCACCTCGTACCAATGGGGCGAGCGATAGATTTCCGACTCTTTGTCGGTGATGAAGAGCATGCGTTCTGGCGTGATACAGCTCTCGTCGTAGGGCACGCCCAGCGCCTCGCAATAGGCTCGCTGCGTCTCCTCGATAGTCATACCGATGGGCATGCGGATGTCGATGTGCAACTTCTTGCGGGCTGAGTACTCCAGGTGCAGCAGGGCTCCATTCCAGATGGTGTCGCTGCAGTTCAGCTCTCGTGCCTTCTCTATCGCCTTATCCACATATTCCTTGTCGTCCACGTCGATGGTAGTTTGGAAGAGGAAGCTTTCGGGCACGGCGTTCTTCTGCGAGCGCCTGTTGTCTCGGAACTGGTAGTAGTGAGCGCAGCGGAAGGGCAACTGCTTCTTCAGTTCATCGTTACCCCCACGGATGGCAGCTACCAGGTCTGCCATCCAGGGATAAGCGATGGTCTTGTCATAGACCGAGAGTGGCTGGGAGCTTACGCTCCCTTTATTGCCATTCTTGTACGGATTATATGCTATAATATGTTCCATTTTTTTTTGAATGTTGAATGGTGAATTTAATGTTGAATGGTGAGTGTTGAATGTTGAATTTTATGTTGAATGTTGAATTGCCTAACGGTCGCAAGGGCGCTAGCCTAATTCAACATTCAACACTCAACATTCAACATTATCTTTGAATCCGGCAATCAGTTCCTTGTGCTCTACCTTGAGGTAGCGCAGCATGTCCTGCTTGTCCAGGTCACGGCTGAAGGTATAGTTCACCTGCACCGTGCGCTTGGTGGTACGCACCACGGCATGCTTGGTCTTGAAGATTTCCTCGAAAAGCTTCTCGCCCGTACGCTCGTAAGGCTTGAAGTCGAACTCATCGCCTCCCTTCTCGCCAGAGCATACCATTCTGCCCGGTATCACCTTAGGCTGTTCGCAGATAACCTCGGTATCGTTCCATGGCGCCTTGCGGAAGGCGATGGTACCGTTTTCCTCACTGATGATGGCTCCGTCCACCTTCTGGGCGTTGAGGAGCTGCTTCTTTGCTGCTTGTTTCATGATTGTAATCTCTTGTTTATATGATGAATAATATTAGTTGATTCTCATATCGTTGATATACAGGCCGTCGGCAGCATATCGGATGTCCATCGGCTTTTTCAGAGGGTCATAACAGACTCTTTTCATCATGACACATTCATAACACCAACATCTGTCCTCGTCCTCCATCACAGGCTGGATAAAATCCTTGACCCACTTGTAAAACAACTTACGCTCAGGATCTTTCGAACAGCCTATCGTCATATCTCTCACCACCTGAGAGTCTACGAACGTCATACTTCTCCAAGCCAATTTACTATTTCGATTTACCTTGTCAGCATTGCCAAAGAATTCACCGAAAAACAAACGAGGTTTAAAATCCTTCGGAACCTTTTTGGTTTCCGCTTCCACGTATATTTCGACCACTTTTCCCTCCGTGTCGGCTAATATCGGGAACAATTTATCTCTGCCAATATCAGTGATAGCAACCAGGTCCTCGATGCAAAAGAACAATCCTTCTTCGTTGTTCACCACTCTCAATCCGCCATACTGCGGATGATAAAATACATAAGCATTTTCTGCCATATCAATATATCATATTAAAGGGTTGGACTGCGAGTTATTCGCCAGATTTCAGTTTCAGGAACGGTACCGGATTCCTATAAACAAAAAACGCCCGCAACCAGACTTTACTTGTCTGATTACGGGTGCAAAGATAGGGCAAAAACACCTATGGGAAAAATAGGAAAAATAGGATTAATATTTGTCCCATAAAAAAAATCATCTATGGGCAAAGAAATCAGCCACTTTATCATCCATTTCTTGATTTTTTATGTCCTCATAATGATTGAAGACATTGTTGAACGATTTTATCGTAACTTCTTTTCGTATATGGCAATCATCGGTAAGAAATCGATAAATGGCATTGGCACTGACGATATGCTGCGGTGCCAGGATGCCCTTCCTTCTCCAATATCTGATAAACGCAAATATTGCGATATTCATTGGTGAAGACTTGCTCGCACTGGTAGACATAGAATTTAGGCCATTTAGGGTGAGAAATTCTATAAATAAAGAGGCTTGCTCGGCGGTCGTCTCTTCATCTTTTAAAGAAGATGCTTCATCAGTCACAAAAAGGTACTCTCTTTTTCGGCCGACTCTGGTACCATTCTTTAATGGTTTTCTATTCCTTTGTTCTAGGTATTCATAATAGCCATCCAGAGTGGCGATATAGGCATCAAGCCTAGGAAGTTCAGCTTCAACCAAATGATTGTCTTTTCTGTTAAAGGTCTCCAAGAAGCGACGTACTACGAGCGCATCATGATAATTTCTTTCCTCCATGGCAACATCTACCAGTATGTGTACGTGTATGCTCATATCCATAGGAGGGAACGCCTCAAATTGTAAGTATACTCAATATACTTGCTGTTGCCATTCAATTGAATGACCACGCAAAAAAGGCCGAATCGCCCATACTTCAGTATCAAGCGCACGAGCTTGATAATAAATCTCTCCATAATTCGAAATTTATAATAGTCAGTAATTAAGTTCTTTGTCGCTCGTTCCTTAGTAGAGGACGTTAGAATTTGTTTGCGCTAACAATTTTGCTGGTACAAGCAAATGCCAGGAGAACTATAAGAGAATACACCCTTAGGGGACAGTTGGTCTCCGATTTCATCATCTTTTACTATCTTTTTTTTAGGTATTTATTTATAGATTAGAATTAGCCTCAAAATGAGTTCGCTAACACATAGTGAGGCGGAAAAACTCACTTATATTTACTTCATAAAAGCCAGCAAGTCCTTTCCCTTATGCATAAGGTTGAGAACCACTGCGGCTTGCATTCCGTAAATTTTCTTATATACCACAAAGGCATGGAGGTGGGCATTGAAGGGTCTTTGGTTATCTGTTGCGCCATTGCCCTTGCACTTATCTATGATACGACGATGGTGGTCCCAAGGAATAAGAAAAAGCAATTTGAAATCGTCCGCAGCTTGCGGACAATTTGCCTGTAATGGTGCATAGAGCTTATAAAAGTAGCCATTGGTGGCACATGACGCTTTGAGGCGATGGCTGTAGAACCGGTCGCAATTTGCGACCAGTTCTCCTTTATCTTGATGTTCTATATTATCTGCCATATTTCTATCTTTATTTTTGAGATCACAAATTGTGACTTTGAACATTACCATATTTAACAGCATTCAAAGGTAGTGCTTTTAGCCTTTAAGCCACTATTGCATAACCCTTTTTTGAAAAGAACGTAAAATCAATAGTATTATTGCGATGATTGTAGTTTTATTAACTTTAATCATAATCTTAAATTTTTAATAATTAATAATGTGTAAAAACTCTTTGCTCTCCTCGGACTCTTTGCCTCTGCAGCGACTTTTTATCTCAGGATTGCACAGCAAAGGTAGGCATAATATGGACAAGATTTTTGATATGGAAAGTATGGACTGTGGTATGGAAAAAATAAGGAAGCCTTGTCGGGGCTTCCTTATATGGAGAGTGCTGTATGTGTCTGTATGACTGGTTGTTGACGAATTATTCTTTGTTGTCCAACAGCTCGCTGATTCCTTTGTAGAAAGATGATTTTTGGAAACAGCGTTTTCACTCATTAAAAGTTTCTCTATATATGGTAGTTCTACAATTATTTAATCACATTTGACATAATAGATTACACCATCATGCCTAATCATAATAAATATAGTCATATTCCTGGGAAATACTATTATATTATCGGCGGAAGGAAACCATATATCACTAAAATAATTATATAAATCTATTGTACGGAATACATCTATTGTTTTAAACTCATCCCAATTAATACAGATAACATCACAACATAAATTCAAATCTGCAAATAATTCTAATAATGAAAAGTGGTCATCAAGTGCATTATACTTTTCTATAAAAGAACCATTTGATTGAAAATTATCAAAAACAGACTCATGTAAATCATATACTTTTATATTCTTTCGAAAATGTTGGTAGCATATATTACAGTCTGTTTGATTCAATTTTTGAAACGAGGGAAATAACTCCCCCGTTTCTTTTTCAAATAAATCAATTTTAAATTTTTCCATATTTTATTTCTTTATAGGCTCAGCACCACTAATACCACCTGCATTTCGTTTGCCTTTTGTGAAATCCCAAGTCTCGCTACCTGCATACTGGGTGCGGCGTGGGTCTGAACCGTAAGAGGCGAAGTCACCAATTACATCCTTGATATTGGCAAGCTGGAATTTCTTACCAGTGTCTGTGCCGTATGTATTGGTATGCGTCATCTGTCCGCCAGCCTTGCCACGCTGTGGGTCGTAGGTGTAGAAGGTCTCAGCACCGTTGCAATACTTCAAAGAAGCAAAATGTGAATCCTTTCGCCTCTTCCTGTTGATTTTACAGGAGGTTTATATCCTTGTCTTGATGATACATACATATGTTCTTATTTTGGTGTTATAATAAAAGAACGAAGATTGATAAAGTTTATTGCTTAGAATTACATCATTTTACAAATGAAAACACTATATGCTTGTGTCGGAAAGGTATATATTCATTAAACTCACCCTGGAAGGGATATGCATAGTGTTGTTGTATGCATTCCCTTCTAGGGTGATTTTTATAGAAAAAATCTTTGTAATTAAGGTTCTTGTAATTTCCTACCAGACTTTTCATCACACTTATAATGTAAATTTCCAGAAGAATCTGTATAAAAATACTTTATTATATTTACTTTAGCTCCCATCCCGTTATGTCTTATTACATATTGAGTGTTTGGTAATAGCCTTATATAGGAAGGATTATACCGAAATTCTTGCTTATAAGAAGACGATTCTATCGCTTTAAATTTCTTTGATATTCTTTTTTTTAAACAAATAGTATCCACCTCTCTACATGTTCCCTTTGTCCGCAAAAAGAAGTCATATGTATAAGATTTGCTAAAGCTATCTAATGGCTCAATAGAAAAATGCAACAGATTGTAAATATAAAAAGTCTGTTCCTTTTCATTGAATTCTACATCATGATTGTCACATGAACAAATCAAAAATAAACACATGAAAATTTCTATTATATATTTCATTCTCAAAAATCTATTGTGAATAGCCAAATCTTGACCATTCTTGTTAAACTTGTGATGCCGCTTGCAAGGATGGTTCACCTCAGTACGGCGGTCGCCCATGTCGTAAGTAGAGGTCGTTACATTGCCCTCTGTGTCGGTGACACGAACAAGGCGCTGTATGCCGTCCCATGAAAACGTAAATTCGTTTCCACGGAATTTACATTTTACTAATATCATCATCAAGTTGTTTCCTCCAGATTAAAGTTCCGATACCTGAAAAGATGAACGTGAAAATTAAAGCTGCTTTGGCATAACCTACAGGTAAGTAATCTCCTTCAAAAAAAAGATAATCAGTTTTTGAAGAATAGTATAATTTAGGAAAATACCCTGACTTTATCTTGTCCAAAATTCGATCTCCCGTATGTAATACATATTGTTTTGATTTGTAGGTTATAAGAATTGTATTTGAACTCTTATAGTTACTTTTTTCCTCAAATCCATTATATGTATAACCAGTAATAGGCTCCTGTGTTTTTTCTATATAGTTGCCGTATAAATGGCATAGATACAAAACAAGAGTTAAAACTAATCCTACGCAAAAAATTGTCTTAAATAAAGTTTTAATTTTCATATTGTTTCCAATTCAAATTTAAAGTGCTTATCATATCAATGATTGCAGAAATAAACATTTCACTTTTTGTTTTTACCATTATCTTAATTAGCATTACATGGCAAAATGTTCCTCACCACATCCATTCCGAGGCAGCCTTGTTGATAGGTGACGATAACCGTGTCACCCATATGATAGTCTTCTTTATTGAATCCACCACCGATATTTACCTTTTGCCCATTGTCCATGAAACGAAGAACACACCGCGTTGTACTCATCTTAGCTCCAGAGTCATAAACATCTTGGATTACGGCTTGTCTATGTTGTACGGAAATCGGATAATAAAAGTTTGTGGTGAATATTATTGCACCCAATACAATGGCAAGGATACTTGTATTCATTGCTACGTATCCATCGTCCTTGAATAGCTTGACAAGCAGATAGGAAACCACAGCAATTCCAACGATAAGCCACCAACTATCATCAACAGTTCGCATCGCCGTAATAAGTCCCCAATATACACAAGCCAACCCCAATGTGGCTTTGACAAGCCACATCAAGCAAGAGTCGTCATCGCCTTTCCTTCGTTTCTTCATGATTTCTTTAATTTATATTTTTGACAAAGTCCAATAGCTACGTCTATGCTGTTTGCCTATTGTTACTTTTTTGAGATCACAAATTGTGACCTTAAACGTGTTGTTACTTATTATTGCATTCAAAGGTAGTGCTTTTAGCCTTTAAGCCACTATTGCACAACCCCTTTCTTTGAAAAGAACGTAAAATCAATAGTATTATTGCGGTGATTGCATTTTTAGTAATCGCTTAACTCGTTGTACCGTACTTACTCCTTTGCCACTCAACTTCGCCACATACCTAATGGCTATGTCGTTAATCCTACCCATACCCCCTGTTTTAGGGTGCATGGGTAGTTTTTTGATAAAATCAATGTGCATAGGATTGCTTGTCAAACAACTCTTATCGTTTGCAAAACTACTAATAAAATTTGGATTATTCTATAAATCCATTATAATTTTTATTTTTTTTGCTATCCCCTAAATATATCGATTTTTGGGGGCTCTTTTCAGTTTCTTCTAACTATTTCATGTGCCTTTCTGAATAGGGAGTGAATTGTAATGCAAAGCGTTTATGTGCTGCTTTAAGATATGAGTCGTAGGCATGGTCAGAATGGTTATATTTATAAGGTACAATTTTCCCTTTTCTTAAGCGGGCAATACGCCCTTGTTCGTCTATTCGATAGAAGAAAGTATGATAGTAGTTGTCCAAACATGGATTTTGGTCTTTGTCAAGCCATGAATTTTCTTCAAACACCTCTAATTTTAGAAGTTTACTTTGCTCGTAATATACCCATTTGCTTCTTTGAATATCCTCCATAGGAATATGCCGTTTGCTGTTGAAACTGAACTTTACAAATGTAGGTTTAATTTCGTTCATACCTAAATACAACACATCTGCAATTTTTCCTTCATGTCCATAAGTAACGAGAAATGTTTCATTTGTTTTCCATTCAAAACCAATGCTCTTTATGTTAAAGGCACAGACAAGAACTTGAGCGTATGGTTGACTAACACCTACGAGCCTAACCTCTCGATTTTTTGCTTCCTTATGATGATAGAAAATGTCTCCGAGAAGTTCTTTTGCTAGAGTGTCTTTTAGTAGGACACCACTGTCTGGCGAAGCTTGTTGTAAAGTGTAGGAATAAGAATTTATGCTATCTATTTTTTCTACAAGATTCAAAAAACTTACATACCTTGGTTGACACAGACAAGAGGATAGCCCCATTGTTATGACCAAGACTATAACGATATTCAATAAGGAATGTCTCATAATAACTTTTTACTTTGATATTTAGAACTTAGATTTTTTATCTGTAAGAATATTAATCATTTCCATATCTTTAATTTGCTTTGCGAAATCTAAAGGAGAGCGTATAGCTTTATTTTTACTTTGTACTACAACTCGCTGAATATCTGCAACATACAAGTCCTCTATAAAATTGTCCGCAAGCTGCGGACAATTTGCCTGTAATGGTGCATAGAGCTTATAAAAGTAGCCATTGGTTGCACATGACGCTTTGAGGCGATGGCTGTAGAATCGGTCGCAATTTGCGACCAGTTCTCCTTTATCTTGATGTTCTATATTATCTGCCATATTTATTTCTATCTTTATTTTTGAGGTCACAATTTGTGACCTTAAACGTGTTGTTACTTATTATTGCATTCAAAGGTAGTGCTTTTAGCCTTTAAGCCACTATTGCACAACCTTTTTTATAAAAATTCTGCCCAAATATTCAGAATAGCTTAAAATGAGCGATTTATGAGTGTTTTACCTCAATAGAGGTAATAATTTAGCAACGGTTCTAATTTCTGCAATGTGCATATGTTTGCTTGTCAAACAACTTTTTTCAAAATTTATAGAAAAACATTCAACTACTCCTTGTCTTCCACAAAGCCATGGGATGAAAAGTCTCTCGTTGATAGGCTGTCTTGTTTGTTGTCAGCATTGGAATTCCAAATGTTCTCTGGTTCATGTACAGTTTGCAATGGTACTTTAACAATAGAGTCAGAAGCCACTTTCTCATAGTCATTTGGTGAGTGATTGGTTTGCTCTACAAAGGTTTTCTTCTTGGAGAGACAGGCATGACGGAGCTTATTTTGTTCTACACTCTTGAATGGTGGCTGTAGGCATTTCGTAACAGTGTCAAAGACGTTATCCAAGATTCTAAGACAATTGGTTGCAAGACAAAGTAATGCGATATGTGCTTGCGTATCTTGTCTGCTTTCAGATTATGTAAACCATGTTCACATTGCCCATTGTCTGCAACTCATTGACTGTGATCCATGAAGTGGTGCGATTAAAATTATCGAAAAAAGCAACTGTGGAATAATATTTTTTAAGATAATAGTTTGCTCTAATCCAATATAAATCTGTATCTTTGCAACCAGATAAGCGTTCTGTAACACAAGAAACGGAAGAGGCTGAGAAACAATGCATTGCATTTGTTTCCAGAATCTTACAAAAAAGGGCTAAAAGGAGCGGTACAACTTCATCGCTAACAAGCTGAGAATAAGCATATTACATTTGTTGTTCATTTTCTCTGCACTTGTAAAAAGGGTAGTTGTACCGTTTAAAAGATAAAAGTTTAACTATCAGCAACATCCACATGTTGCATCGGAAAATAATTTTGCTGTTTTTAATATATAGCAAATATCAAGAAATGGATTATTATGTTAAGAGATAAACTTGTTGAGATTGCCTTGCAATGGCAATCAAAATATGGTGTTGCGCCACAGATTACTTCTGTTATATCTGAATTTGATGCAGCGATGTTAGTTGGAATGTCAGAAAGTGATTATTCTGATTACATGCAGGATAAAACCGCAGTAAGTAAAGGTGCAGATTTTGTTTTTAATCATCAAAGATACCAGGTAAAAGCAAATAGACCAAGTGGTAAGCCCGGAAGTAAAGTCACAATGGTTCCTAAAGCAACGAATTATCTTTGGGATAAACTCATTTGGATTCTATATGACCAACATTATGTAATGCTAGAAGCTTGGGAATGGGATGTTGAAGACTATAAATTAGAATTTGATGACAAAAAAAGAATTTCTCCCAACGATTATAGAAAAGGGAAATGCCTATTCACAAAGATAGAAGACAAAGTTTAAAGCCGCTACAAGAAATATATGGATTTACATAGGGGGATGCATCTGATAAAAAATGCATCCCACCGTATTTCCATCCTTATCCTTTATTGCCAAATTAATCTTTATTTTAATAAGTTTCTTCCTCCTGTATCTTCAAGAATTTTCATCTGCTGAATGGCAATCTGATTGAGTTTGATAAGTCGCTCAGACTGCGCCATACCATCATTGATAAATACAGCGTTGAGATTCTCCATATTTGAGAGACAGATAAGTTCATTAATACTGGCATAGTCACGAATGTTGCCTTTCTTGTCGGGATTCTGCTCACGCCATTGTTTCGCAGTCATGCCGAACATGGCTATGTTGAGTACATCCGCTTCATCAGCATATTTCATGGCAGCTTGCTCACGAGTCACTTCCGCAGGAATGAGATTTACTTTGATAGCATCCGTGTGAATGCGATAGTTTATCTTTGATAGTTCCCGCTTGGCAGACCATGACAATTGTTTCTGCTCATCAGCTTTAAGACGTTGATACTCTTTTACCAACAAAAGTTGGAAACGAGGACTAATCCACATTCCAAAGTGGTACGCAATGTCTCGATGAGCATAAGTTCCACCATATCGGCCAGCTTTTGCCATGATGCCTATTGCACCTGTTCTTTGAATCCATGCCTTTACAGAAAGTACGAAGTTGTTGCTTCCTGCTGCATTTTTAATTGTATCGAATTCGGTACAATTAAAATTCGGATTATATAGCTTTTCCCATTCACCGAGGTATTCTATTGTACTTTTGAGGCTCATCCATCTGAAAATAATATGCTCTTGCATTTGGCTATGTGCCATATCTGTCAGAGAGATATAATCCTCATTTTGAACATTAACAACAGATATTTCTGTATTTTCAACTTTTATCTTTGCCATAATCCTTAGTTTTTAGATAATACAAATCGGTGGTTACATATTGATAACCAACACGACTTTTATTCGATTAATATCTTTTATCTATTTTAATTGCTATCAGCAAAGATAATTGAAAATTTTGAAAACAGACTTACTTTGCAGCAATTTTATTATTATTTAGCATATCATTTAGCCAAAAATCCAAGAGAGAGCTATACTATCAGCAACATTCACATGTTGCATCGGAAAATAAGTATAAATAGGGAACGCAGCGCGTTCCCTATCTGTTAGCCCCACTCCTTCTTCACATCAAAGCAGGGACAGGCTTTGTTGGCAAATTCATTGTGCCCATGAATCGTGGCTAATGGATATTCCTCATTCAGCTGCTCAATGAGGGCATGAATTAAAGGGCAAAATCGGCTATTCATGGGCTAAAAAACGGGTTTATGTAATCAGAAAACTCTAATTTTTCCGTTTTTCATCGCTGAAAACAGGTATTGGGAGAATGCATAAAAAGCGGATTCAAGCATCTCCAATGTAAATATATATTTCATCCTTAATCCAACATACAGACTTTACTTCATACACGAAATATACAAATTAAATAGTTATATAACAATAAGTTATATCTTTTCATCTTAGTATTGTTATTATGTAGTTTCTAGCTTTCCAGACTATTGCTACGTCAATAATTTGTTAATTGCTAGCAAAGATAATTAAAAGTTGGCAAACCCAAGAATTTTATCACGTTATTTAACGGAAAAATGCAAAATATGGAGGTTAGGAAGATGTTTTACCCCCTCTCCTAAGGGTGTAAAATGCCCCTCCTCGGACGTGAAACCATGCTCCAAAGGTAGGTATTTTTGACAAAAATAGAAGAAATGACAGGTAGAAAAAGGGCAAA
>JAJXAL010000055.1:0-26556 GCA_021628325.1 Segatella copri
GATTATCCGGATTAGTCATCTGCAAATATCCTGCTGCAACAAGGGAGGTGATGTATTTTGCTATATTTTTTGTATGATAGACAACACCGGCTCTTTCCAGAATTTCCCTACTTGTTCTTGGCACACTACAGAAGTTTACTATATCCTTCTGTTTATTCGTCAATGGCACTCTTTTAGTGTCATGGTCTTCGGCAAAACTGTCATGGTCTTCGCCAAAAGTGTCATGGTCTTCGCCAAAAGTGTCATGGTCTTCGGCAAAAGTGTCATGGTCTTCGGCAAAAGTGTCATGGTCTTCGGCAAAAGTGTCATGGTCGGTGTCTGAGTGTCTAAGTCCAGTGTCTAAGTCTTCGACTTGGTTACTTTTTTCCTCGACTTGGTTACCGACTTGGTTACTTTCAACTTCGACTTGGTTACTTTCTTCTCTCCAAACAGTAATCACAAATTCCTGTGCCTTGTCATTATTCATGAATGTGACATTAACATCTTCATCAAGAGCACGAGTGATACCGCTGCCCACACCTGTATATGGCAGCAAGTATATGGCATTATTGAAAAGGAACATATTACGAGGCATGGAAGTTCCTGCCTTGATGTCATCAATAGTGAGTCCGTTAGGCAATGCACCAGGACTGTGAATCTCCACACGATTATCGAAAATGAAAATGCGAACAGGGGCCTTCATGTTCAACGAACGGTGAACAAGGCTGTTTACCGTGAACTCAACCAAACTGGTGTAAGGTATTTCCAACTTACCCATGCTGTTGAATTCATCTCCCACCTGCACATTATGTAGGTTACGAGTGAAGAAATCCATGATAGTGTCATATTGATGAAGCAGATTCCCCTCCATATCTGCATCATTCACCTTGTCACGGAACACCTTGCCGCCGATGCTGTTGCCAGCAAAACAGATGCACTTGGCTGTCATCATTGGCATCCAGCGTTGGGTATATTTGCCAAACAGAAGCATGGCAGCAACAGTCAGTGTGCCATCAGGACGGATAAATCGCAGATTGCGAAGTATCTTCTCACAGTCATGTCCCTTAGCTATGGCAGAGCAAATCATATCAAGTGATGCTTCATTAAAAGCGTCACCTGTCAAGCCTTTCTTCTCCAAAACTCTTTCAAAACGGTTGCCAAGAAACTGCTTGATGGTCGTTGCATCAAGGTCGTTGACAGTTGCATCCCTAACACCAGCCTCGTCTGGAGCAAAACTACCGCAGTCGGTCATCATTTCTGCAAGTTCAGCATTATCGAACACTTTACGCTTGTCTGCACCATTCTTCACCCATACGATTCCCTTGTTGTCATGATAAGGCTTGTTGAGTCCTTCCTTCACAGTAGCAACAACCAAGTTGCCATCCTCGACCTCAACAGTATCTATCTTTATCAGAATGGATGGCACGACGTTTTCTGAAGCAATGTCACTCAACAAATTGGTTGTTTCTTGTACTTCAGAATACGACAAAGCATTGGTTTCTCCGGTCTTATCCTTTATACCAACTACCAATTTGCCACCATGTGAATTACTGAACGCCACTAACTCACAGGCAATATCATATTTGTC
Source organism: Segatella copri (assembly GCA_021628325.1). Lineage (GTDB taxonomy): Bacteria > Bacteroidota > Bacteroidia > Bacteroidales > Bacteroidaceae > Prevotella > Prevotella copri_R. The sequence goes on from JAJXAL010000055.1 coordinate 1,568, forward strand.
GAGAATGCGTTCCTTGAACTGCACCCCCGACACCTCGCCAGCCTTTATCTGTTTCAATATATCGTCCATCATTCTTTGCTATACATTATAATAATATAAGTGAATACGCTTGCAAAAGTAAGAAAATAATTTCAGAAAAAGGGAAAATGTTCTTAAAAAGTTTACGAAACATGTAAATGTGAGCATATAGTCCTTGACTTCACGCTTAGCACCTTTTGCCAAACTTATCATTTTCGTGACCTCACAAAAATGATCATCCACACTGATATTCTGCGACTTACATGATTCCACAGCTCTTCCTATAGCTATCGTGAAATTCTCCCAACGTGCATAGCCAAGAACCGACTGAAGCTCGCGTGCAAACCAGACTTCAACCTTTTCTTTGCCATTATCGCTCTCAATGTAATGCGTTATCTCGTTGAAAGCGGATGTATGCAGATTTATTCTTTAAATGTCCATGTTATAATGTTTTTTTGTTTTCCTTATTATCATTTTCTTCTTCTCCTAGGGATTTCAACCGTAGGTTCATAAGCTTTCAATCCTTCATCACCTGTAAAGATTTCAACCTGATATCCTAAATCAGTATAATATTTTACGACTTCAACTATAGAAGCATCGCCTAAAGCTTGCCCTCCTATAACGGTAGCCCTCCATTTCTCTGCCAACTTTTTTAAGTTTTCAGGATTCCACAAACTGCTTTGTTCTGTAAATGCAGCCCATGGTGATTTCTCATCAGCCGAATCTATCATGATTTGAGCAAAATCCTCACCTAATGACTTTCTATCGCCCGAAGAATGAGCTATATGGTTTCCTGTCTCAATAATTGTTGCAAGAGGCAGAATAAAGGTTGTACCTTTCTTCTTTTCTTCCTCTATTTTCTCAGAGACCATCTCATATGTAACCAAGGCATTGCTTGGGCCACAAGTTTCCTTGCCAGGTACTTTGAGCCAAACACAAAGTACACTCGTATCTATCACCAATACCTTTCTCATTATATTTTATCATTAACCATCATTCTACCTATTGTTCCAGAAGCCATCAATTTGGCAAGATTCTCTTTTTCTTCCAAAAGATTAACATGGCTATCACCATGCTCATCACGAGTAACATAGCTGATAAATGGAATCATCTTATTGCCCAACTCATCTAACAAAACAGGATTATGCGTCGTACAGAGCACATCAACCTGGCGCTGACGTGACAAATCCTTCAACATATCAACCAATTCCTTAGCACGAGAAGGATGCAAGCCATTATCCACCTCTTCGATAAGCAACAAGCTATGAGGTGCAACCGTCAAAAGAGCTACGACAATCGCAATAAAACGAAGCGTTCCATCACTCATACCTCTTGCATCAACAGGCTGTTCAGGATTCCAATCCTCATAACAATAAAGCATGGCATCTGACTTAATCAGACCAACAGGCTCAGATATGACCTTGTTAATATCACGCTCAGGGAGTGGGCGAACATAGCTAGACACCAGCGCTTCCACCCTCTTCTTTTCCTCTGGAGACAACGCACATAAGACACCTGCTACATTACTACCATCAGACTTCAACTCTTTGGAAATCTTGCAGTAATCACGCATCTTAGCTGGAACAGGATCAAGAATGATGATATTTCTAAAAGTAGCATATATCTTTGCCCAAAAATCCAGAAATATTGGAACATCATACGTTTTCCATGTGATATTGCGAGCAGAATCAATAAACTTACCGGGAACGACTTCATCGTCTTCTATACCCGAACGATGGATTTCACAAGGACCAAAACTGAAAACAGAATTTCGTTTAATAACCCTCAAATCAAGAAGATAGGAACTTCCTTCAATTTCTATTTCTATCTCAATACAGAAAAAATCCTCGCCTCTACGGATAATCCAGTCTTCACCACCTCTAACAGTCTGGATGGCATCAAGGAGACTCTTACCTTCCCCCACGGCACGGAGGAAGGCAAACGCATCTAATACATTTGACTTACCACTAGCATTGGTTCCGATAAGGATACCCAAAGAATCGATATATATAGTAGAGTCCTTAAAGCTCTTCCAATTTTGTAACCTAATCTTTGTAATCATTGCCCATGTTTATTTAAACTCAATAATATATTTTGCAAAGCTAATCATTTTTTCTGAGATAAACAAGAAAATCGCAACATTTCTAAAAGAATCTATGAAAAAGTATGATAAACTATGAGCAAGTATGAGCAACTGTGAGTTGACACCTCACCGATTTCGTATCTTTGCATTGTGGTTCAGAGATAACATCTCATACCACCAAGAGGCAATGCGCAGCGCCCCCTACAAACACAATTTATTAACCTTAAAAATGAAGACACTATGATTCTGTACACATTGAAGAAGTATGTCAACGAGAAGTTGAGCGCCGCTTACGGCAAGTTTTTCGCCTACCCTGTAATCACCCAGACCTATGGTCTTGATGAACTCGCAGAGCACATGGAAAGTCACAACACCCCGTTCTCCAAGGGAGCCATCAAGGGTATGCTCACCGATATGGTGAGCTGCGTAAGAGAACTGGTTCTGCAGGGTATCGCCGTGAAGATTCCTGACCTCGCCATTTTCAGCATCGGTATCAAGAACAAGGAAGGTGCAGCCTCCGAGAAGGAGTTTTGCATCACCAAGAACATTGCCGGACTGAAGCTCCGTGCCCGTGGCACCGGCGAGTTCAAGGCTACCAGTCTGAACCTCGATGCATCCCTGAAGAAGGCTACAGCCGTAACAGGAGATGTTACTCCACCGGATGACGGCAAGGACAACACAGGCGATACCACCCAGGGTGGCGGCACAAACCAGGGTGGCGACTCAACACAGACTGGCGGATCAGGCAACACCGAGAGCAGCGGCTCTGATGGTAGCGACGGCCTGGAGTAACCCCCCAGCCAGTAGATGAAGAAAGAAGGTTTTAGGCAGGATGCAGTCCGGGATTCGGCTATAGCACCCCCGGCTATCCATCATATAGCAAGCATCATTGAAACACGCGCTATCAAGCCCATCTGCTCATCCTGTCAGCCTTCCTTCTCAAAAGTATCGCCCGGATATAGGAAATCCGAGCCCCCAATCCATTTATTAACCTTAAATCACATGAAAATGAAAAAAGAAACACTCAAGAAAATTCTGAATTTCGTCATTACCGTTCTCACAGCCGTAGCCTCTGCCTTTTGTGTGCAGAGCTGCCAATAGTATTAACCCTTTAAAGATTCAGCACTATGAAAAACACAAGAAAAATCTCACTTATTGTCATTCACTGTTCTGCCACACGCGTCACCCAGGACTTCACCTTCGAAAAGCTCGAAGCCTGTCATTTAGCCCGTGGTTTCCGCGGCATCGGTTATCACTATTACATCACGAAAGACGGCGTCATCTATCCCGGCCGTCCCGAGTCAGAGATAGGAGCCCACGCCCGCCATTTCAATGCACACAGTATCGGCATCTGTTACGAAGGCGGTCTCGACGCCGACGGCAATCCGGCAGATACCCGTACGAAGGCTCAGAAGCAGTCGCTCCAGAATCTCCTGACAAGTCTGTGCGTAGACTATCCCGAAGCCGAGATCCTAGGTCATCGTGATCTCCCGAACGTCCACAAGTCCTGTCCTTGTTTCAATGTCCAGGCCTGGCTGAATGAAATCAATTTCCACATTTAGTTCCCTATTCAGTTGATATTGTTCATACTATATTATTTTTCTAGTCTCTCCCCCAATCTTAAGTGATTAAGGTTGGGGGACTTTTGTTCAGGAATCTGCAAACATCTTCATAATAAGGAGTATTGCACCCCCACTTTTCCACTGAAAAAAGGCTGTAACATGAAATATAAGGCATAATTGTTTTAAATAATGTAAAAAAGTAACGTAATACTAAACTTTATATGTACTTTTGCATCGAATTATATAAAAATAAGAAACAAATTAAAGAGAAAATATAAAAAAGAAGAAAGGATATGAAGATGAAAAGAATCATATTGACACTCACTATGCTGGTGGCTCTTGTAGCTACTGCATCTGCTCAGGCAGAGATTAAGTTCGACAAACTGATACACAACTTCGGTTCGTTCGAAGAGTCAAACCCGGTACAGAAGGCAACCTTTACCTTCACCAATGTGGGCAACAAGCCTTTGATTATCAACCAGGCTATTGCCAGCTGCGGCTGTACCGTACCTTCTTACACCAAGAAGCCTATCGCTCCGGGCGAGAAGGGACAGATTAGTGTTACCTACAATGGCAAGGGCATGTTCCCTGGTCATTTCAAGAAGAGTATCACCATCCGTTCTAACGGTAATGTTGAGATGTCTCGACTCTATATAGAAGGTGTTATGACAGAAAAGAAATAATCTAGCTCAATACATATTTAAAAGTAAGCATGATTTTCTATTTCTCCGGAACAGGAAATACCAAGTGGGCAGCAGCCAGACTGGCAGCGGCTACACACGAGGACTTGATTCCTATCGCCCCTTATATGCGGGCTGATGATTCAAGCCATAATATAGCCGAGCCGTTTATTCTGAAAGAGAATGAACGGCTCGGATTCGTTTTCCCCGTACATGGCTGGAGGGTTCCACGCCTTGTAAGGGAGTTTATCAGGAAGATGAAGATACAGAGAGATGCCTCTGATGCTTCTACAGAAGGTAAGGAGACGTTCAGTAAGCATCCTTTCGCCTATTGCGTCTGTACTGCAGGCGACAGCATCGGACTCACCATCGAAAACCTCAACGATACGATTACACAGAATGCATCGCTTCAGGCCTTGGGCATCACGGATGTTTCATCTTCCTACTCACTCATCATGCCGGAATCTTACGTAGGACTTCCTTTCATGGATGTTGATCCGAAGGAACGCGAAGTCCGCAAGAAATCGAAATCGGCACAGGAACTGGCTGTTATCTGCGAAGAGATATTCGACAGGAAAGAGGGTGTGAACCGGTTGATAAAAGGTCCTATCCCCTGGTTCTTCACCAAGGTTGTGGGCGGTTTCTTCGAAAAGGTGCTCATCACCGACAAGCGATTCCATGTAGAGAAAGACAAGTGCGTGAAGTGTGGCATCTGTGCCAACGTCTGTCCTGTAGGCGATATCAAGGGCGGACATGGAGAATACCCGGAATGGCTGCATCATAAGGACTGTCTCACCTGCTTCACCTGCTATCACCATTGTCCGCATCACGCCATTGAGTTTGGGCACCAGACTCAGAAGAAAGGACAATACTTTTATAAATAATCCCTATCTACCCTAACAGATTATGAAGAAGATGATCATCTCTCTGGCGCTCGCCTTTCTGGGCATTGCCAATCTCTATGCCGTAAAGGCTAAACCGGGCATCGCCAAGATTATGCTGGCTGACGGAACCGTAGCATATGCTACCCTGCATGGCGACGAAACCTTCCACTACTACATGCTGCTGGACGGTACGCCCCTGCGAGAAACCCAAGACGGAAAATATGAAAAGATAACAGCTGAAGAGCTGAACAGCCGAAAAAGCCGTGCTTTCTCTTCAGAGAATCTTACAAGAGCATCAGAAATAGGAACCGTGAGACCAAGCTATTTCCCTCATAAGGGAAGTCCGAAGGCATTGGTACTCCTGGTGCAGTTTCAGGATGTGAAGTTCAAGAGTAAGGATCCGGTTGCTACATTCAACCATTACCTCAACGGAAAGAAGGGAGAAGCTATGCCTGAGGCTGATAAAGAAGTGTTTATCACCGACGAGACTTACTGCCAGAACTACGGCAGCGTACAGCAGTATTTCGCTGACATGAGCGATAACCAGTTTATACCACAGTTTGACGTAGTGGGTCCTGTTACGGTAAGCAAGAATTCTGCTTATTATGGCAAAAACGGAAGTGGAGACGGAAGTGACACTAACTTTCCTCAGATGATTAAGGAAGCCTGCCAGCAGGTAGACGACAAGGTTAACTTTGCCGATTACGACAGCGACGACGACGGATATGTAGACCTCGTATATATAATCTATGCCGGCTATTCTGAAAGCATCTCAGGTAATTCAAGCGATTGTCTCTGGCCGAAATCGGGTACCGTAGGAGTGGGAACCTATGACGGGAAATACGTATCCCGATTCGGCATCAACAACGAGCTGAACAATAAGCCTGCAGATACCCAAAACGGCAAATACTACATCAATGGTATCGGTCTCTTCTGCCATGAATTTTCGCATACCCTCGGTTTGCCAGACATCTATCCGACCAACGGCATCACAGACCATAACCAGAGTCCTGAATATTGGGACGTCATGGATATGGGCAATTATCAGGCTGACGGCTACCAGCCTATCCCCTATTCTCCATGGGAGAAGAGCATCGTAGGATGGAAACAGCCTACCCTCCTTTCGGATACCGAGGCGAAGCAGCTCAAGCTGGAACCATACGACATAGCATCGGATGCATTCAAGATTATAGCCAACAGCCAGGGCGAATACCTGCTGCTGCAGAACATCAGAAACGAGGGATGGTACAAGGAGGCTATGGGTTACGGAATGCTGGTATGGCGCATCGACTACGATGATTTGTCATCGGTTAATCTGTTTGATAATCCCAACAACACGACAGGCAAGCCAAGGGTCATGATTGTTCCTGCAGACGGAATGGTATACAACAGCTATAACAGGGGTGTCAGCAGCGATGATATTATAACGAGTCTTCAGAACGACCCGTTCCCGACCTACAAGGCTGGCTCTGCTACAGAGTATGAGGTGAACAGTCTGACCAGTATCACCCTGAACAACAGTGTTGATACGAGTCATCCGCTCTACAACATCACAAAGGATGAAGCAACCGGTCTGGTAACCTTCGATTATCTCAAGAACTTCTCTCCTACCGGAATCTCTTCGGTCATCATCGGTAAAAACAGACCGACAGCCTATTTTGATCTGGAAGGCAGAAAGGTTTCCGTTCCACAAAAGGGCAAGATTTACATTACCAACAAGGGACAGAAGATAGTATACTAACTATATAATGAAATGGGGCTGTGTCATGAAATTATGACACAGCCCCATGCTTTTAATATATTCTAGGACCGAAGATGGTGGTACCCACACGAACCATCGTGCTGCCGTGCTTAACGGCAATATGATAATCGTGACTCATACCCCAGCTACGCTCGCAGAAAGCATCATCATCTGCAAAATACTTTGCCTTTACCTCATCGAAGAACTTCGCAGCCTCATCAAACTCCTGAGCAATCTGCTGCTCATCGTCTGTATTAGATGCCATCATCATGATGCCACAAATCTGCACATGCTTCATCTCCCGCCATTCGCCTGCCTCAAGGAGTTCGCGGCAAGCATCAAGAGAAAGACCCGATTTGGTATCTTCCTCAGCCAGATGAAGTTCCAGAAGAACCTTCACTACACGATCGTGCTTGGCAGCCTGCTTCTCAATCTCCTTGAGAAGTTTCAGACTGTCTACCGATTCTATCATCGAGATATAAGGTGCGATATACTTCACCTTATTGGTCTGCAGATGACCAATGAAATGCCATTCGATGTCCTCAGGCAGCGAAGGCACCTTCTTGGCGAGTTCCTGCTCATGACTCTCGCCGAAGATACGCTGTCCTTCAGCATAAGCCTCCTCGATATACTCGTTGGGATGGAACTTGCTGATGGCAACGAGACGGACGCCGGCAGGCAAGCTGCCCAGCACCTCATGGAGATTTCCTTTTACATCATAGTCCATATTCTAAATGTTGAGTGTTGAGTGATGAGTGTTGAATTATTTCTCCTCGTATTCAGGCACATCATTCTTCTCCTCTTTCTTCTCGCTAGGAGCATGGTGCTCGAATACATCCATCAGTTTGGTTTCGTTCAAACCAACCACATCATAATCTATCATGGTCTTGCCCATCACCTCATCAATATAACGGAGGGCACGGGCGAGAGACTTAGCCTGAACAAGATAAGTAACATTGCTGCGCTTCTCCTTCTCACTCTTCTCATCAATCGTGATGAACTGGAGTTTAGCCTTATACCACTTATCATCATCATCCACATCGCTGAAGAAGATTTCGCCGTAGCAAGCCTTACCGATACCGCTCACCTTCAACTCGCCGCTTACATAAACCGACATCTCATCGATGATGGCGCTCTCAGCCTCGGTAAAGCTCAAAGCATCTACTACGTATGCTTCAGAAACAACCTTTTCTGAACCATCCTCCATTGTCTTCTGATATTTCACTTTGGTCTCAAACCATGTACTTGTTCTACTTCTCATATTTTTCTTCTTACTTATTTTAATTAATTAGTATAATCTTATAACAATTCTTGAAATTAAGTGCAAAGTTATAAAAAAGAAAGCAAAGAGCGACATATTTAAAGAGTTTTTAATCAAAAAATAAAATTTAACCGAAAGTTATTCTCAATTCTCATCTAATTTTCTTATCTTTGCAGCCGAATAGCGTAAATTGAAAAGACCAGAAGGTCATAGAATTCAATTTTCGACACGGATAATTAATAGAAAGAAACAATATTTTAAGATGCCAGAAATATCTGTACGCGGTCTTGAAATGCCAGAGTCACCTATCAGAAAGTTGGCTCCTCTGGCTGCCGCAGCAAAAAAACGTGGAGTAAAGGTATATCACCTCAACATCGGTCAGCCTGACCTTCCAACTCCTCAATGTGGCCTAGATGCCTTGAAGCATATAGACCGCACGGTCTTGGAGTATTCTCCAAGTCAGGGCTATCTCAGCTATCGCGAGAAGCTTGTAGATTACTATAAGAAATTCAACATCAACGTAACTGCCGATGATATCATCATTACATCGGGAGGTTCTGAGGCTGTACTCTTCTCTTTCATGAGCTGCCTCAACCCTGGCGACGAGATTATCGTACCAGAACCTGCTTACGCTAACTATATGGCGTTTGCCATCTCGGCGGGTGCCAAGATCCGTACCATCGCCACAACGATAGAAGAAGGTTTCTCCCTGCCTAAGGTAGAGAAGTTTGAGGAGCTGATCAATGAGCGCACCCGTGCCATTCTGATCTGCAACCCTAACAACCCTACGGGCTATCTCTATACCCGCAGAGAGATGAATCAGATTCGTGACCTGGTGAAGAAGTACGACCTCTATCTCTTCTCTGATGAGGTTTACCGTGAGTATATCTATACCGGCAGTCCTTATATCAGTGCGATGCACCTGGAAGGCATCGAGCAGAACACGGTTCTCATCGATTCTGTTTCGAAGCGTTACAGTGAGTGCGGTATCCGTGTAGGTGCCCTCATCACCAAGAATGCTGAAATCCGCAAGGCGGTGATGAAGTTCTGCCAGGCCCGTCTCTCTCCTCCTCTGATTGGTCAGATTGTAGCCGAAGCTTCTCTGGATGCTCCAGAAGAGTACTACCGCGACGTATATGATGAGTATGTAGAGCGCCGTAAGTGTCTGATAGACGGCTTGAACCGCATTCCGGGCGTATACTCTCCTATTCCTATGGGAGCCTTCTATACCGTAGCCAAACTGCCTATCGATGATTCTGAAAAGTTCTGCCGCTGGTGTCTGGAGGAATTCAACTACGAAGGCGAAACCATCATGATGGCTCCAGCCTCCGGTTTCTATACGACTCCTGGAGCCGGTCACAATCAGGTTCGTGTAGCTTACGTATTGAAGAAACACGATCTGGAGCGTGCTCTGGTGGTTCTGGGTAAGGCACTTGAGGCTTATCCGGGAAGAGTGGAAGACGAAGGACTATAACAATGTTGAATGTTGAGTGTTGAATGTTGAGTTGCCTAACGGACACAAAGGTTAATTTAACATTCAACACTCAACATTCAACATTCAACATTCAACATTTAACATTCAACACTCAACATTCAACATTCAACACTCAACACTCAACATTCAACATTCAACACTCAACATTCCCCGCAAAGATGAATTTTCCTCTATTTATAGCAAAGAGATTATATAGCGATCAGGGCGATAAACGTAAAGTTTCTCGCCCTGCTATTCATATAGCCACTGCAGGTGTTGCTATCGGACTCGCCATTATGATTATGTCGGTATGCGTAGTGCTCGGATTCAAGCATACCATACGCGACAAGGTAATAGGATTCGGAAGCCATATACAGGTGGCAGACTTCATGACGCTGCAGCAGCAAAACCAGTATCCGGTGGTCATGAACGACTCGATGGTCAACGTACTGAAAAAGATACCTGGCGTAAAACATGTGCAGAAATTTGCCATGAAAGAGGGAATCCTGAAGACGGACAGCGATTTCCTGGGCGTCATGTTCAAAGGTGTAGGACCTGATTTCGATTCTACCTTTATCCATCAGAACATGATCGAAGGCAGTATCCCTAAGTTTGATGACAAAGCGAGTCATAACCAGATTCTCATCTCACAGCTGATGGCTGATAAGCTGAAGCTGAAGACGGGAGAACGCATCTTTGCCTACTTCTTTGATGACAACGCAGTGCGTATGCGCCGCTTCACCATCAAGGGCATCTATCAGACCAACCTGAAGAAGTATGATGAGGTAATGGTATACACCGACCTCTATACTGCCGTGAAGCTGAACGGATGGGAAGAAGACCAGGCGAGCGGTGCAGAACTGACCGTAAACGACTTCAACAAGCTCAACGAGACTGAAGATTATATTATTAATAAGGTGAACCGCACGGTAGACCACTATGGCGAAACCTACAGCAGTTCTACCATCAAGGACCTGAATCCAAACATCTTCCAATGGCTGAGCCTGATGGATCTGAATGTCTGGATTATTCTCGGTCTGATGCTGATAGTAGCCGGCGTCACCATGATCAGCGGTCTGCTCATCATCATTCTGGAACGCACCTCCATGATAGGCGTAATGAAGGCATTGGGTGCCCGCAACAAGACCATCCGCCACACCTTCCTGTGGTTTGCCGTCTTCATCATCGGCAAGGGTATGCTTCTGGGCAACATCATCGCCCTCGGCATTCTTACCCTCCAGTACTTTACAGGCATCATCAAACTCGATGCACAGACCTATTATGTAAGTACCGTTCCGGTAGAATTCAACTGGCTTGCCATCATAGCCCTGAACATTGCTACGCTGCTGATAAGCATCTTCATGCTCGTAGCACCAAGCTACCTGATTTCTCATATCCATCCAGCCAAATCAATGAGATATGAGTAAAATACAGTCTATAACACCACAATATGTAGACTAAAAAGGAAAAAAACTAATTATTTTATATAGTTTTTGAAAATAGTGCACATTTTATTTTGCAGTGTGCACTATTTTCATTATCTTTGCACAAAATTTTGTAAATTGTGCAATGAATTCAATACCAAGTTTTAACTCGTATATTGAGAACAGCATTATCAAGAATTGGAATCTGGATGCGCTCACCGATTACAAGGGCACAACCCTCCAATATCACGATATTGCCAGAAAGATTGAGAAGCTACACATCCTGTTCGAAAACAGCGATGTAAAGAAGGGCGACAAGATTGCCGTCTGCGGAAGAAATAGTAGCCAGTGGGCAGTAGCCTTCCTGGCCATTATTACTTACGGAGCCATTGTCGTACCTATACAGAACGAATTTAAGCCTGAGCAGATTCACAACATCGTGAACCACAGCGAAAGCAAACTTCTGTTCGTTGGTGACGTGGTAGCTACAGAGATAACACCAGAGGAGATGCCTTCGCTGGAAGGAATCATCTATCTTCCGGACAATTCGCTTGTCATCTCGCGCTCTGAGAAACTGACTTATGCGCGCGAGAATCTCAATGCCATGTTCGGCCACAGATATCCTAAGTATTTCAGACCAGAACACGTGAAGTATCACGTAGACGATCCTGAAGAACTGGCGATGATCAACTATACCAGTGGAACTACCGGTTTCTCAAAAGGTGTGATGCTCCCATACAGAGCACTTTGGGGTAATCTCGACTACCTCTTTGATTCTGTGAAACCTAAGATAGGTAAGAACTGCAACATCCTTTCTACCCTTCCGATGGCTCACATGTATGGACTCATGACAGAATTTCTCTTCAATATAGCACTGGGTAACCATATCTTCTTCCTTACCCGTCTGCCGAGCCCAACGCTCATCTCAGAGGCGTTGTCAGAGATTAAGCCTGATATCCTCTATGCTGTGCCGCTTGTGGTAGACAAGATTGTAAGAAAGGAAGTATTCCCACATATCCAGACCAACCGCGCACGACTGCTGATGAACATGCCAGTCATCAACAAGCGCATCAAGGAGAAGGTTCGCGAGTTTGTATTGAGAAAGTTTGGTGAACGTCCTTACGAGGTTGTTGTGGGTGGTGCTCCGCTCAACAAGGAGATAGAGAACTTCTTTATCAGCGTCGGTTTCCCTATCGCAATGGGATATGGAACTACAGAGACCGCTCCGCTTATCACCTTTGCCCATCAGGACAACTATGTGGCAGGAAGCTGCGGTGTTGCCGTGAAGCACATGGAAGTGAAGGTATTGAGCGATGATCCGGAAAACGTAGCCGGCGAACTGGTTTGCCGCGGCATCAACGTGATGAAGGGCTATTACAAGAACCAGGAGGCTACAGATGCCGTAATAGATAAGGACGGATGGTTCCATACAGGCGACCTGGCAACCATGAGCCCTGACGGCCATTTCTTCGTAAGAGGAAGAAGCAAGAACATGCTGCTGGGTCCTAACGGACAGAACATCTATCCGGAAGAGATTGAGGACAAGCTCAACTCCATGGCTATGGTCAACGAGAGCATCGTAATCCAGAGAGATGACAAACTGGTAGCTCTGGTTCATCCGGATATGGAAGAAGTTAACAACCTCGGCTTTACAGACGAGGACCTGGAAAGCATCATGGAGCAGAACCGCAAGGAACTGAACATGCAGATACCTAGCTTCGCAAAGGTGTCACGCATCAAACTTCATAATCAGGAATTTGAAAAGACAGCCAAGAAGTCTATCAAGCGTTACCTCTATCAGAACGCAATCTAGAGACAGGCCCTATCTGCTGACAGACCATCAGCAGATAAGGTCTATCATCAGCAAACAGACTTCAGTACGAGAAAAATATAAAAAAGCAAATCGTTAAATAACAAGAATATGGAGATTCCAAGCTTTAACGCACTCATCCAAAAGAGCATCGTAGACCATTGGGATATGGATGCTCTGACAGACTACAAGGGAGCTACCTTGCAGTACCATGATGTAGCACGCAAAATTGAGAAGCTACACATCATGTTTGAGAACTCTGGTGTAGTAAAGGGCGACAAGATAGCACTTTGCGGTCGAAATAGCGCAAACTGGGCTGTAGCCTTCCTTGCTACCCTTACCTATGGTGCCATTGCCGTACCTATCCTGCATGAATTCATGCCAGACCAGATTCACAACATCGTAAACCACAGCGATGCCAAACTGCTCTTTGTGGGTGATGTTGTAGCTACACAGATTGATGCAACGAAGATGCCAGCTCTTGAAGGCATCATCTATATACCGGATTATTCACTTGTCGTTTCACGTACCGACAAGTTGACTTATGCGCGCGAACACCTCAACGAGATGTTCGGTATCAAATATCCTAAGTACTTCCGCAAAAACCATGTCAACTACTATATGGAACAGAATCCGGATGAGTTGGCAATGATCAACTATACCAGCGGAACTACCGGTTTCTCCAAGGGAGTAATGGTTCCATACCGTGCACTATGGGGCAATGCAGATTTCGCAGAGAACGTACTGGGTAAGAAGATCAAGCAGGGAGATTCTGTCATCAGTATCCTGCCGATGGCCCACATGTACGGCATGGCGTTTGAATTTATCTTCGAATTTATCAAGGGCTGCCACGTCTTCTATCTCACCCGCATCCCTAGTCCAGCCATCATCGCCGAGGCATTCGGCCGCATCAAGCCAGCCGTCATCATAGCTGTACCTCTGGTTATCGAGAAGATTATCCGCAAGAAGGTATTCCCTAAGATCCAGAACAACCGCATGCGTATGCTGCTCCACATGCCTGTGATCAGCAAGAAGGTGAAGGAGAAGATATGCGACCAGGTATCCAATGCCTTCGGTGGCAACTTCTACGAGGTGATTATCGGTGGTGCAGCCTTTAACCAGGAAGTGGAAAGTTTCCTCCATAGCGTAGGTTTCAAATATACCGTGGGATATGGCGCAACAGAATGTGCCCCTATCATCTGCTACGAGGATTACAAAAACTTCGTACCGGGCTCTTGCGGTAAGGCTGCCCTCCACATGATGGTCCGCATCGACAGTCCTGATCCTGAGAATGTACCAGGCGAAATCCTTGCCAAGGGTCCTAACGTAATGTTGGGTTACTATAAGAATGAGGAAGCTACCAAGCAGACCATCGACGAGAACGGATGGTATCATACAGGCGACCTCGGAACCATGGATGGTGACGGCAACGTCTTCATCAAGGGTCGTAGCAAGAACATGCTGCTCGGCGCAAACGGTCAGAATATCTACCCTGAGGAGATTGAGGATAAGCTCAACTCTTTGGCTCTGGTAGCAGAAAGCGTGGTTGTACAGAAGGGCGACAAGCTCATTGCTCTGGTTCACCCAGACTATGATGAAGCTCAGACCTTGAACCTCGGTACCAAAGAACTGGCAGATGTCATGGAGCAGAACCGCCAGGAGCTCAACACCATGATTCCTGCTTACAGCAAAGTATCAGAAATACGTATACATGAAGATGAGTTTGAAAAGACTCCTAAGAAGAGCATCAAGCGATTCCTCTATACGGCAGAATAAAGAAAGAACCTGTATTATGAAATAAAAAAATGGTGTGACTTCGGTTTTGAAGTCACACCATTTTTTATAAGTTATAAATTATAATAAAGTATTCGAGCGGATTCTGGACAGCGTTTCCGGAGTCATCTGCAGATAGCTTGCGATATAGGTGAGCGGTGCACGCAGAACCACCTGTGGGTTCATTTCGCACAGGCGCTTATATTTATTAGGTGCCGACTCAAATCGCATCAGATCGGCATGAATCTGAGACTGAATCAAACTCTCTTCCAGTATTTTACGATAAAGCATCTGGATATTGACATTACGCATAGCAGCCGCCTCCAGCTTCTTCTTCGGTAGCATATACACCAGAGTAGGCTCCAGAGCTTCTACCTGCAGGCGGGTAGGCTCTTCCTTAAAGAGGCTCTCAATGCACATAAAGATGGAATGATCCACACCCAGATGTTCGGTCACCTCCTTGCCATTCTTTAAGTAAAATTGGCGTATCAATCCCTTCTCGATGTACGAGATACCCATGCACTGTTCACCTTCAGGCAAGATCATCTCGCCCTTGCCATACTTGATAGGCTCCAGGATATCTTCCATCACATCGAGCTCATCATGAGTCATCGTACTATATTTACGCGCCAACTCGCGCGCAATATCACGCTTAGGGGTAATTACTTTAAAGTCTACCATAATACTTAACCTCCTTTTACTTTATACTTATATTAAATCATTAGTCGAGTTTGAGCACAGCCAGGAAGGCTTTCTGTGGAACTTCCACATTACCAATCTGCTTCATACGCTTCTTACCCTTCTTCTGCTTCTCCAGCAACTTGCGCTTACGGCTTACGTCACCACCATAACATTTGGCAGTAACATCCTTGCGCACCTGCTTAACAGTCTCACGTGCCACAATCTTGGCACCGATAGCTGCCTGGATAGCAATATCGAACTGCTGACGAGGTATGAGGTCCTTCAACTTCTCGCACATTCTGCGGCCGAAGCTCACAGAGTTATCGCGGTGAGTCAAAGTACTCAATGCATCTACAGGCTCTCCATTCAACAGGATATCGAGCTTCACCAGGTCGGAATGACGGAATGAATCGATATGATAGTCGAACGAAGCATATCCCTTGGAGATACTCTTCAGCTTGTCATAGAAGTCGATGACGATTTCTCCCAATGGCAACATGAAGTGGAGCTCTACACGGTTTCCACTCACATATTCCTGGTTGATGAGTTCGCCTCGTTTATCCAGACAGAGTTTCATGATAGGTCCAATATAATTGGTTGCCGTAATGATGGTTGCCCGGATATATGGTTCCTCAATATGGTCTATCAGCGTTGGGTCTGGCAATCCGGAAGGATTGTGAACCTCTTTCTCACCGCCCTGCTTGTCGTATACCATATAAGATACGTTAGGTACGGTAGTGATGACATCCATATTAAACTCACGGTCCAGTCTCTCCTGTACGATTTCCATGTGGAGCAATCCGAGGAATCCGCATCGGAAACCGAAGCCCAAAGCCACAGAACTCTCTGGCGAGAAAGTCAATGAAGCATCATTGAGCTGCAGTTTTTCGAGCGATGCACGCAGATTCTCGTAATCGCTAGGATCGATAGGATAAACACCGGCAAAGACCATAGGTTTCACTTCCTGGAAACCCGCAATCGCCTTGTCACAAGGACGGGCGATATGGGTAATGGTATCACCCACCTTTACCTCGGTAGCATTCTTGATACCCGAGATGATATAACCTACCTCACCGGTACCCAATTCCTGGCGTGGAATCATATCCATCTTCAATACACCGATTTCATCTGCATCATATTCCATGCCGGTATTGAAGAACTTCACCTTATCTCCCTTACGGATCACACCATTCTCTATCTTGAAATAGGCGATGATGCCGCGGAAAGAGTTGAATACAGAGTCGAAAATCAAAGCCTGAAGCGGTGCCTTCTCGTCTCCTACCGGAGCAGGAACACGATTAACGACAGCTTCCAGTATATCTTCTACACCCTCACCGGTCTTACCTGAAGCACGGAGAATATCCTCATGCTTACAACCGATCAGGTCTACAATTTCGTCTTCTACCTCATCAGGCATAGCCGATGGCATATCTATCTTATTGATTACTGGGATAATCTCCAGGTCGTGCTCGATAGCCATATAGAGGTTTGAAATGGTCTGTGCCTGAACGCCTTGAGTTGCGTCAACAACCAGCAGTGCTCCCTCGCAAGCAGCGATGGAACGGGAAACTTCGTATGAGAAGTCAACGTGTCCCGGAGTATCGATAAGATTCAGGATATAGGTCTGTCCATCCTTTGCCTTATATTCCATTTGGATAGCATGGCTCTTGATTGTGATGCCACGTTCTCTTTCCAAATCCATATCATCAAGCATCTGTCCTTCAGTTATCTTGATGGTCTGAGTCTTCTCCAGAAGTCGGTCTGCCAAGGTACTTTTACCATGGTCTATATGTGCAATAATGCAGAAATTTCTTATTTTATTTATATTCTCCATATAATTTTTCTCTCTTTAGAGTGCAAAGATAGTATTTTTTTTCGTATCTTTGCACAAAATATTGAAAATAATAGAGATTTTTAGATAAAAAGTAGAAAAATCATGAAGAAAAAGTTGATTTACATCGGTATTTTTGCTTCTTTTCTCGTTTCTTGTACAGAAAGTCTGGAGGACAAAGCGGCTCGTGAAGCCAAGGAATATACTGAAAAATACTGTCCTACTCCATACGTCAACGACGCCAGGACTGACAGTGCTGCATTTGATAAAACCAAGAAGATGTATACGTACTATATCTCTTTGAGAAACAAGGTAGATAACAAGAAGGCGATTGATGCCAACAAGGATAAACTCCATAAGGTTCAGAAGGAAGCCCTGGACAACAACCCTGGTCTGAAGAAATATAAGGAAGAGCATTTCACCTTCCGTTTCGTATATCATTCGGCTAAGAACCCGAAGGAGGTGTTGCTGGATGATACCTTCAAGTATTAGAAAAGGCACGGAGTACTAGCTAGTAATCCGTGCCTAAAATACTCTTAATATCCCATTTCCTGCAAAGCTGTCGCCAACTGGTCTGGACAGCTTGTAGGCTTATTGCCACAAGTGATACCCTTCAGTCGGGCGATGACCTCCTTTGCCTTCATGCCTTTAATCAAAGCACAAACGCCCTTGGTATTGCCATCGCAGCCTCCGATGAACTGGGCATCCTGCACATTTCCATCTTCATCTATACTGATGCAGATGTATTTTGAGCAGGTGCCATGAGTCTGATAAGTTACCTTCTGCAACTTATCCTGTTTGTCTTGCTGCAACATAATGCTTATTCTGCGTCTGCAGGAATTTCTGGCTTCATGTTGGTATATACAGTCTGAACATCGTCAAACTCTTCCAACTTCTCAACCATCTTGTCGATAGTTTCGCGCTCCTCAGGAGTTACATCCTTCAAATCGTTAGGGATGTAAGTGAACTCAGCACCAGTTACCTCGAAACCCTCAGCCTCCAGGTGCTTCTGAATTTCGCCGAAGCTTGTAGGAGCACCATAGATTGTGATTTCGTTGTTCTCCTCATCCTCATCAAACTCATCTTCTACGCCGTAGTCGATCAGGTCGAGAATCATCTCATCCATATCCAGACCTTCCTTCTTCTTGAATGTGAACACCGCCTTGTGGTCGAAGAGGAAAGACAGAGAACCTGTTGTACCCAAGTTTCCGCTGAACTTGTTGAAGATAGAACGAACGTCAGCAACAGTACGTGTAGTGTTGTCTGTCAGAGTATCAACGAAGACAGCCACTCCGTGAGGGCCATATCCCTCGTATGTTACTTCCTTGTAATCGCTGGTATCCTTGCCACAAGCGTTCTTGATGGCACGAGCGATGTTATCCTTAGGCATGTTCTCACGCTTACAGTTAGCGATGATAGCACGCAATGATGGGTTGTTCTCTGGTTCTGGACCGCCTGCCTTCACAGCAATAGCAATCTGCTTACCCAACTTAGTAAATGTCTTGGCCATGTGGCCCCATCTTTTCAGCTTTGTAGCTTTACGATATTCAAATGCTCTTCCCATTGGAATTTAATTTTAAATGTTTATCGTTTGTTTATAATATTATCTTAATTCTGCACTGAGCACCTTCTGCATTATCTCAATTCTGCATTGAGCTTGCTTGTAAGGTTAGCTATGAGCTTCTTCATGATAGCATCTATCTGCTTGTCATTCAGAGTCTTCTCCTCATCCTGCAGGATGAAGTTAACGGCATAACTCTTCTTGCCTTCTGGCAAATGCTCACCCTCGTAAACATCAAAGAGAACAACGCTCTTCAGAAGTTTCTTCTCTGTCTGGTGGGCAATCTGCTCAATCTGAGCGAACTCTACATTCTTGTCTACGAGCAATGCAAGGTCGCGGCTCACTGACGGATACTTGCTGATGTCGGTGTAAGTAAGGTTCACCTTCTTCACTGCCTTCATCAGGTTATCCCAGTGGATATCAGCATAGAATACATCCTGCTCAATATCGAATGCCTTCTTCAACTTCAGGCTCAGGATACCCAGTTCTACCAATACCTTTCCGGCACGAGTCTCGTAGCTTACGCCCTTAGAGAAGATGTTATTGTCGCTGTGCTTGATAACCACGTTGTTCTGTGGCATACCTACACGGCGGAGAATATTCTCTACCACAGCCTTCAGCTCGTAGATGTTGCTCTGCTCATCAGCATGAGCCCAACTGCCCTCTACGCGCTTACCGGTGATGAAGAGTGACATGTGAGCCTCCTGAGAGTAAGCCTTGATAGGACTCTCCTCGCTCCACTTCTCCTTATTATATATATAGGTGTTACCCACCTCGAAGAACTTCAGGTTCTGGCTCTTATGGTTGATATTGCGAACCACACTCTCCAAACCACCGAACAGCATCGTCTGGCGCATCACACCGAGATCAGCACTCAATGGGTTCATCACCTTCACGGTTGTCTCGTTAGGATACTTATTGAGGTCGAAGTCGGTATAGTAGCTAGCCTTGCTCAGAGAGTTGTTGAGAATCTCCATGAAGCCCTCGCCTACCAGCTGCTCAGCCACGAGGTTCTGGCTGTGATAAGCCTTATCCTCTTCGCCCTGAACAGTCAGGGAGCTCTTCAACTGGGTTGGAATCTCCACATTATTATATCCGTAGATACGGAGGATATCCTCTACCACGTCGCAAGGACGCTGAACGTCTACGCGATAAGCAGGAACCAGGAGGTCGATACCCTCTGCATCCTCCTTCATGATCTTCATCTCGAGAGATGTGGCAATGTTCTTGATGGTCTCTGCACCAATCTCCTTACCGATAAGGCGATGCGCATACTCATAGTTCAGACGAACAGGGAAATCCTGCATTGGCTCTGGATATACATCCTTGATCTGCATGGAAATCTTGCCGCCAGCCAACTGCTTGCAGAGGATGGCTGCCTGCTTCAAAGCATAAATCTGTCCGTTTGGATCTACGCCACGCTCGAAACGGTAGCTGGCATCTGTACTCAAACCATGACGGCGAGCGCTCTTGCGAATCCATGTAGGATGGAAGTAAGCACTCTCCAAGACTACATCCTTGGTTGTCTCGTAAGTACCAGAACCCTTACCGCCGAAGATACCGGCGATACACATAGGCTCCTCAGCATTGCAGATGCTCAGGTCGTGTTCACCCAAGGTATGCTCCTCGCCATCGAGAGTAACAAACTTGGTGCCCTCTGGCTGGGTACGAACTACAATCTTATGACCGGTAACCATGTCTGCATCGAAGCAGTGCAATGGCTGGCCGTATGCCATCATGATGTAGTTGGTGATATCCACGATATTGTTGATAGGGCGCAAGCCGATGATGTTCAGCTTATCCTGCAACCACTTAGGACTTTCCTTCACCTCACAACCGGTGATGCTTACACAGGCATAACGCTTGCAAGCCTCAGTATTCTGGATTTCAACATCGATAGGAAGTTCCTCGTTGTCTACTACGAACTCATCGCAAGATGGGCGATGCAAACTTGTCTTGTAGCCATTCTGCTTCAACCAGGCATACAGGTCGCGGGCTACACCCCAGTGACCGAGCGCATCAGCACGGTTGGCTGTGATATCAATCTCGATGAGCCAGTCGCTCTCCAGATGGTAATACTCAGCAGCAGGCTGACCTACCGGAGCATCTTCAGGGAGTACGATGATGCCGTCGTGAGAGGTACCTACACCAATCTCATCCTCAGCACATATCATACCCAAACTCTCTACACCGCGGAGTTTGCTCTTCTTGATGGTAAAACTCTGGTCGCCATCGTAAAGCACGCAGCCCAAATCAGCCACGATAACCTTCTGACCTGCAGCAACGTTAGGAGCACCACAGACAATCTGCTGAGGTTCGCCCTTACCCAAGTCAACGGTTGTAACATGGAGGTGATCGCTGTTAGGATGCTCCTCGCATGTCAATACTTTACCAACATAGAGACCTTTCAGTCCGCCCTTGACAGACTGAACTTCTTCCAAAGCGTCAACTTCGAGTCCGCAAGAGGTCAACGCGTCCGCAGTCTCCTGTGGTGTCAAATCGAAATCGACGTATTCTTTAAGCCATTTGTATGAAACGTTCATTATAATGATTTTTTATTTTATTTCTATTTTGAAAAACCCGAAGAAACATCATTCAGGCTATGCATGTTCTAAAACTCTGCAAAAATACAAAAAAAAATGCATATAAACAAATAACATTCGCCATTTTTGCACTATTTAAAATAAATACATGCAAAAATGGCGAATGCCTTGGTTTTTATTCGAAAACTTCGTCGATGCTGCCGCCTCCTACTTCCTCAAAGTCATCCTGTTCGGCTGCCTTGCGGGAACAAGGATTGTAGTCTTCCGGCAAATCGAACTTGATGGCAGGACTGATGCCCAGCGATGGGTCGGCATAAACCTTCTTCATGAATATCGCCCAGATAGGCAAAGCCATGGTAGCGCCCTGACCCATACTCATGGAATCGAAGTGGATATCGCGCTCCTCACCACCTACCCAGCAGCCACTTACGAGCTGTGGAGTAAAGCCGATAAACCAACCGTCGCTGTTGTTGTTGGTAGTACCGGTCTTAGCGCCAATCTGTCCTTCCAGGTTATAACGGTAGCGCAGTCTTCCTGCAGTACCATTATCTACCACACCCATCAGCATGGTAAGCATCTTCATGGCATTATCAGCACTGATCACCTCGTTCATACGTGGCTGGAAGGTAGCAATCGTATTACCCTCATTATCCTCGATACGGCTCACAAACATCGGAGCAGTACGGATGCCGTGGTTGGCAAATACGGTATAGGCACTCACCATCTCGCTGACACTTACCTCGCACGGTCCCAGACAGAGACTCATGGATGCATGGATATCAGGACTGTTGATGCCGAAGTCGCGCAACATCTGGACAAACTGCTGCGGATTGAGCTTACTCATCAGATAAGCACTCACCCAGTTGCTACTCTGCGCCAATCCCCAACTCAGCGGAACCATCTGTCCGGCACGTGAATGGTTGGCATTGCGAGGTGTCCAAGGACGGCCAGCTACCATATAGGTTTGCTGACGGTTAGGAGCCAAATCGCAAGGCTGGAAGCCGTTAGACATCGCCAGACTGTAAAGGAAAGGCTTGATGGTAGAACCCACCTGTCGGCGTCCCAGACTCACCATATCATACATGAAATGAGTATAATCCAATCCACCCACATACGCCTTCACTGCGCCCGTCTTAGGATCCATGCTCATAAAACCGCTACGCAGGAAACTCTTGTAATAACGAATAGAATCGAGCGGACTCATCAGCGTATCAATATCACCATGATAGGTAAACACGGTCATCTCCTGCTTCTTGCGGAATGCCGCCTTGATTTCATCCTCAGAATATCCCGCAGCCTTCATCGTACGGTAACGCTCACTCTGGGTGATACTTCGGTTCAGGATATTCTTAATCTGTGCCGGTGTCAGCTTATCGCTGTATGGCGAGCTTGGTTTGCGGGCTATCTCTGCACTGAAGCGAGGCTGCAGATAGCGGGCTACATGCTGATACATAGCCTCTTCCGCATACTGCTGTATACGGCTATCGATAGTTGTAAACACCTTCAGTCCATCACTGTATACATTATATGGCGAACCATCCTTCTTATAGTTCTTGTTGCACCATCCATAGAGCGGATCATTTTCCCACTGGATAGAATCCACCACAAACTGGGCACGGTTCCAAGAAGGATAATCACTACGCTCCGGACGCTTAGCCATCATATACTGGCGAAGGAACTCACGCAGATAAGTAGCCGAGCCGTCCTTATGGTCGGTACGGTGGAAATTGAGCGTCAGCGGCTCAGCAGCATACTGACTATACTCGCTCCGGCTCAGATACCCAGCCTTCACCATCTGCGAAAGAACCACATTCCTGCGCTCCCTTGCTCTCTCCGGATAGCGCACCGGATTGAAGAGCGACGGATTCTTACACAGTCCGATGAGCGTTGCCGACTCACAGAGGGTCAGATTCTTCGGTTCCTTATTAAAATAGGTATTGGCAGCCGTCTTGATTCCTACAGCATTGTGCAGGAAATCGAAGTAATTGAGATAGAGAGCCAGAATCTCCTCTTTGGTATAATAGCGTTCCAGCTTCACCGCAATCACCCACTCTATCGGTTTCTGCAACAATCGTTCCATCGTACTGCCTGCCTTCTCAGAATAAAGCTGCTTGGCGAGCTGCTGCGTGATGGTACTTCCACCACCCGCATTAGTCTGTCCCAGGATACCACGCTTGACGATGGCACGTCCCAATGCACGGAAGTCGATACCTGAATGCTCATAGAATCGCTCATCCTCGGTAGCCACCAGCGCCTTTATTAAATAAGGTGACATTTTCTTGTAAGGAATCACGATACGGTTCTCCTTGTTCAGGTTCCACGTACCAAGCACCTTGCCATCGGCAGAGTAAACCTGGGTAGCAAATCTGTTGATAGGATTCTGCAGATCCTCGATGTCGGGCATGTAGCCAATCTTTCCAAACCAGATGGCAACAAAGGCAAGAATAACCGTGAGTATTCCGGTGCCAAAAACACCCCATAAGATATGTATAAATCGCTTTCTCATCACTATTTCTTTAAATATTTGTGCAAAATTACATAAAAGTTTTGATTTATCGCACAGAAATCAGATTTTTTATGTAACTTTGGGGGCGATTTTAGAACATTCAATCATATTTCAAATGGAAAAACATAATTTTGTGACCATTGCAGACCTTTCCAAGGAGAAAATCATGTACCTCCTGGAAATGGCGCAAGAGTTCGAAAAGCACCCGAACAGGGAGTTGTTGAAGGGAAAGGTCGTAGCGACCCTTTTCTTCGAACCATCAACTCGTACCCAACTCAGTTTCCAAACCGCTGCCAACCGTCTTGGCGCCCGTGTCATTGGCTTCTCTGATGCCAAGACATCCAGCACCACCAAGGGTGAAACCCTCAAGGATACCATCCTGATGGTAAGCAACTATGCCGATGTAATCGCCATGCGCCATTTCATCGAGGGAGCAGCCCAGTATGCCAGTGAGGTAGCACCAGTGCCTATCGTAAATGCAGGTGACGGCGCTCACATGCATCCTTCACAGTGCCTGCTCGACCTCTACTCTATCTACAAGACCCAGGGCACCCTGGAGAACTTGAACATCTATCTCGTGGGTGACCTCAAATATGGCCGCACCGTTCACTCACTTATCACAGCTATGCGCCACTTCAATCCTACCTTCCATTTCATCGCACCTAAGGAACTCGCCATGCCAGAAGAGTATAAACTCTACTGCAAGGAGCACAACATTAAATATGTTGAGCACGAGGACTTTAACGAAGATGTGATCGCAGGTGCCGACATCCTCTACATGACACGTGTACAGAAGGAGCGTTTCAGCGACCTGATGGAGTATGAACGCGTAAAGAACGTGTATATCCTGAAGCGCGACATGCTCTGCAAGGCGAAGGAAAACATGAAGATCATGCATCCGCTGCCACGTGTGAACGAAATTGCTTACGATGTAGATGATGATCCACATGCATACTATATCCAGCAGGCTCAGAACGGCCTCTATGCACGTGAGGCTATCTTCTGCCACTGCCTCGGCATCTCGCTCGATGATGTAAAGAACGACAAGACCATTATTGAGTAGTGTTTAGTGATTATTTATTAGTGATTAATTATGGGAAATAATAAAAGTCAATTAGTGGTTGCGGCTATCGAGAACGGTACCGTAATCGACCATA
>JAJXAL010000202.1:0-3096 GCA_021628325.1 Segatella copri
TTGTTGCTCAGGTGCTTATAAAAAATATTAAATTATAGTGTTGCGGAAATAAGGATAAGGATTCATCGGCCTACAAGGCCAATCACATGCAAGCGTATGAAAACAAAGCTGACGACCCGACCTTCTTCTTTGGATGCTAACGGAACGCTGAACCTTCACGTTCCTCATTCCTGGAGTGAATTGACACAGGAACAGTTGCGCTATGCGCTCTTCCTGCTCACCCAGGGGTGGGAAGAGTGGCAGGTAAGAACTTATCTCTTTGCCCGGTTTGCCGGCATAGACGTACTCAACGAGAAGAAAGACGGATGGCTCTGCGAGGTGGAGACGGATAAGGGCAAGAAGACAAGATTCTTTCTTGAGCTGTGGCAGATCCGAAGTTTCTGCGAGGCTTTCGACTATGTTTTCGATGGCAACGGGGCAGACAACAGACTCGAATCCATTGGTCTCTATAAGGCTGCAGATGTAGAGCTCTACGATTATCCGTTCGAGTATTATCTGATAGCCGACAACTATTTCCAGCAGTACATGATGTCGGATAAGTCGAACGAAGAACCTCTCAAGGAACTGGCACGGTATCTCTATCTGGATGGCGAGGGCAAGAGCCCGGACCGCATCGAATGTACGGTACCAGAACTCATGGGCGTGTTTCTCTGGTATGTGCGGATAAAGCATAACTTTTCGGAAAAGTTTCCTCATCTCTTCAAGCCTGCAGCCGAAGGAGGTGAAGACTACGATACGGTAGGAGCGATGAATGCACAGATTCGGGCACTCACGGGAGGCGACATCACCAAGGAAGAGATTATCAGAAAAGCCGATGTGTGGCGGGCAATCACAGAACTGGATGCCAAGGCACGCGAGGCTGAAGAACTGAACAAAAGACTGAAAAAATCATGATTAAGACAGAAATCAATACCCCATCGGTACAGGTAGGCTTCGATGCCTTCTCTTACTTCAGAGATCTGGCAAAGCGCAATAAACTCTGCAGTAATCTCGGTTTCATGCCTACCACCTGCTCCAGTCCGACGGCATTTGAGGGTATGCTGAGCAATATGTCGAAGAGCAGAAATTTCATCGTTATAGATGATACCAACGACGGTAATGTAGCCATCAATGGTGACGGCAGCTTCCGTAAGGTAGTTACCTATACGGTATGGATCCTGATGCGATATAAACTGAACGACATGAACGACCGGCAGGAAAAGCTCAATACCTGCAGAAAGATATTCCGGCAGTTTCTGAGCAGGATCATCATCGATAAGATGAAATGGGAAAACGACTTCACTTATCTGCTGAGCGACCAGGTGGACAATCGGGAGATAGGTGCTTATTTCATTAACGGGCTTACTGGCGTGGAATTCCATATCGACGTTAGCGAGCCGCTAGACCTGGTATACAACAATGAAGAATGGAATGAATAACGTCAAGACTCCCGTCTCTCAGGAAGATATCTATGCTTATGAGCGTGGATGGGCAGAAGAGATGGTGAAAATCTGGAAGGAGAAAATCATGCACTACCGCATCCGCCATACGGGTGCTCTCTTCAACAGCGTGCAGGCTACTTCCTTCGGAGGTTCCAGCCGCACGATTGCCCATAAGTTCCTGCTCTATGGTCTCTACCAAGAGACGGGCACTGGCAATGGCTATTACCATGGCAACCCAGGTGACCTAGAGTTCCTCGACCCGGAATATCGTGCCAAGCACCATCTGGGTGAGCCACGCCAACGCCGCCCATGGTTCAACCGCAAATACTATGCGTCCATCATGAAGCTCAACGATATGGAGGGCTATTTCTATGGCGAGGAGTACAAGGGATTGATGGCTGACCTCTTCAAGCAGATGTTCGGCACACCCTTATAACGTATTTTTAATTTGCACCATTCCTTCGTAACTTTGCGAAAAAATAAACAAATACGATGGCAGATAAAATAAATACAGAGATACTGCAGAGGGCGTTCGAGTCCATCAGAGACGAGCGTGCCAAGGGTGCCAATACAGCGAGGCGCATTGGCGATGCCTTCCTCTCCCTCCTAGCCTATGCCTCACAAGACAATGGTGCATACCTCTCTCGTGAGCATGACGATGCCGCCATGGGACTTATCACCTTCCTAAAGGGGCTTGTCTCCGAGGGGGTGGCTCACCTCAACCAAGGTGCACAGTTTGGTGGTTTTGTCTCTGGCATGGCCACAGGCAAGGGCGCAGCCATCGACTGCGATGGCAATGCTGAGGTCGAGAGCATCAAGGTGCGCTCATACATGCAGGTGCTTGAGCTGATAGTCAACAGACTCTCAGCCTTCGAGGGTGACCAGTTCTTCACCGAGAGCGACACCATCGAGCAGGTCGATGACCTAGGCTCAGGTTGCTACGGTCTCCACCTCCGCTCCAAATACCAGGGCTATTTCACCGCACAGCACGTTAACAACGTCATCAAGGGCGTGGTCAACAACCTAGCCACAGCCACCACCTCGTCCACATCTGCCAGCTATTACACCTCATGGATGCGCATCAACAGCGTCAATGCCGTCCAAAACTACATCGAGGTCACCCTATACCCCGACACCGAGGTGCCAGGCGGACAAAACTTTCCGCCGTGCGAACTCATGAACATCGCCCGATTCGGCAACCAGACAGACGAGACCCTGCAGAGCTGCTTCTATGTCTCCTCCACCGAGGGGCGCATCGTCAAGCTCACAGGTGTCACCAAGCCCATACTGGATGATTACAACTACGGCATGGTCTTCGGCACAGTCCCCGAGTGGGTACAGTCCCTCAACCTTCCACTCGTCAAGGGCAGAGACTACCTATATGCCGCTGGCATCATCACACAAGACATCATACAGATAGACTACCATGGCAAGCCCATCGTCACCTACGTTGACAGAGGCCCATGGAGCGAGACCGCCGACTATTACAGCGCATCCCTCAATGAGGATACCCAAAAATACGAGACCTCCGATGTCTGGTACACCGGCTGCAAGTGGAGATGCCAGAAGACAGGCACACACACCGCCCCACGGTGGAACAACACCGACTGGGCGATGATCGAGGGCAATCCAGCATTCACCATCGATTTCCTCGAAGACGAGACGCTCTATGATT
>JAJXAL010000203.1:0-3089 GCA_021628325.1 Segatella copri
AAGCCCATCCCCACGAGATAGCAGCCGTAAGGGCGAACAGGCTTACCCATACCGGGCGCTGAAATATACTGAGTGTATTTGTTTCTTTCTTTTCCATTTATATTTATTGTAGGAGTATTGAAGGGTTATTTTACCTCTTCAAACTCCCAGTCTTCTACTGTTCTGGTTTGAGTACTGAAGCTGATACCTATTTTATATATTTTTCTTTCATCTCCGGAGTAAGGAATCATATAACCTTTCTCGTTTATTTGAGCCAAAGCCTCTTGGGCAGGTTTGTTGATCTTTATCTCAAAGACAAAGATTGCTGTAGGAGCAAACATTACTGCATCAGCTCTTCCCCTGCAACTTTTTACTTGTGTATAGGTTGCCACATTCATCATTGAAAGAACGATGTAGAGAATAGTCTCATAATAAAATTCGCTCTTTTGCATATTCTCCAATACGCTCTTTCCTCCCTCTGGGTATGGAATAGAAGCAAAGTAAGCCTTCATCTGCTCCATAGCCTGGTCTATGTTACCCGTCAGCAGGTCACGATAGAAGAGTGCTGCAAAACCTAAGGACTGGCTATCGCTCTTGCCGGAATAGATGGGAAGGAGATTCTCCATTAATCCTGCCCTTACCTCTTTGTTTGGAATGCCTAGATAATATCCATTGCTCAGCGGGTCATACTTTTTGATGGTAAGATAGCCGCTTTGGTAGAGCAAAGGCAAGGCATCGCTCATTTTCTCCGTAGGACGGTCGAAGGATGAGGAAAAGGCAAACATATCGTCAAGTGTTGTGACATCTGTATGGAAATGTTGCATCTGATGAATCAGGTAGGTTGATGTACCCGAAGCATACCAGTAGTTGTCGATGAATCCTGCCGCAAAACTTCTCATGAGACTGTATGGATTGAAGATATCTTCACCTTCCCTGCTGAAGTGGTAACCATCATAGTTTTCTCTGAGCAATTCTCTCATTCTTTCGAATGATACATGATTTTTGCTAGCCAGCAAAGCAATATCTTCTTTCAGAACGGCGTCCAGTTCATCCTTGGTGATGCCGCAGATGGTAGAAAACTCCGGATCCATACTGATGTTGGTAAGATTATTGATGGTGCTGAAGATGCTGAGTTGAGAGAATTTTGTGATTCCCGTGATAAAGGCAAAATGAATATGCGAACTGTTGGCTTTAATAGGCGCATAAAACTCCTGCATGATAGTTCTTACTGCTTCCAGTTTGGTCTCATCATGCAACACATCAAGTAGAGGAGCATCGTATTCGTCAATAATGATAACGACTTTTCTGCCGGTCATTGATTCTGCCTGTTCTATGAGCTGGGTTAAGCGGTTACCGGCACTTTTCCTCATATCTTCTATTCCGAATTGCTTTTCGAACCTGCGTAATTGCATGTCGAATTTTTCTGGAAAGAGAGATAAATCGCAGTTCTTGAAGGTTGACAGATCGAAATGGAGTACAGGATATTCTATCCATTCTTTTTCCAAAGTTTCGATAGCGAGTCCTTTGAAAAGATCTTTCTTTCCTTCAAAGTAAGAGCGCAGCGTACTGCTTAGCAGGGACTTACCAAAACGGCGTGGACGGCTAAGAAACACATATTTGTATTTCTTTGCCATATTGTAAATGAGGGCGGTTTTATCTACATAGATCATACCTTCCTCTATGATGTCGTTGAAGGTTTGCACCCCAACGGGATAGATTCTTTCCTTTGCCATAATCTTCGAAGTTTATATTTCCACCGCAAATTTACAATTATTATTTGATATATGCAAATAATCAAGTGCAATTGTTTTCTTTGAAGGCTAGTTTTTATACTAGCCCAAGAGACTCTGCCGAGGTTCAAGGCAAGGATGCCCGGAAATCCGATTTACAAGTCCCCCAGATGCCTTTCTATCGGAATACCTCGGTTCTTGTCCTTGTCATCCTTGTTGATGTCTATCCAGTTGCGCAGGGTATCCATGGCGATGCGGGTGGCATGGCGAAGATGATCGCCATCCTTCAGTCTGCCCACGATGATGCTGGAGAAGATGTCGCCGGTGCCAGGGAACTGAACGGGGATTTCTTCGTAGGGTAGGAGGAAATACTCTTCTGTAAGATGATTGAAACCTACTACGGCATGCTGACCCTCTACGATGCATGAGGTGATGAGCACGGAGTGGGAACCGATGGCTCTCAGTTTATCTATCAGTTCATAGGCTTCCATCTCCGAGATTCCCTCTTCCTTGTATTCCGAATCCGTCAGCAGGCAAGCCTCGGTATAGTTGGGAAAACAGAGATGCGATACGCTCAGCATCTCCTTCATGCATCTCACGGTACTCTCACTGGCTCCACCATAGAGCTTGCCGTAATCGCCCATCACGGGATCCACATAGATGTCGGTGCCCAGCGCAGCCTGTTCTCTGCAATAACGTGCCACCAGCTTAGCCTGACGCTCCGAAACCATGAAACCCGTGGTGATGGCATCGAAGTGAATGCCCAGTTCGTTCCACTTCTGCAAGGCTTCCTCGATATACGAAGTGCATTCCAGAATGGCGTACTTGCCGTATGGGAAGGTGTTGCTGATGAGCATGGTTGGCAGATTGAACACGTCGAGTCCCATATAAGAGAGGATAGGCATCTGAACTGCGGCAGATACCTTTCCGTAGCCACACATGTCGCTGATAATAAGGATATTACTTTTCGCTTTCATTCTTTCTTTTTTCTACTTGCTTTTCTTTCTTATCCTGATTATCTCTTAATAGCTGGCTGTACACTTGATGCCCAGTGCCTCTACACGGTCCTTGATGGCATCGAGTACTTCCTTTGGTGCCTTTTCCAGCAACTTGTCTGGTGTTTCACGGGCGATGGTATAAACCATTACCTGCTGAGGCTGGATGTCTTTCACAGCCTCCAGCCAAGGAGCTACGAAATGCTCGCTGGTATTGTCCAAACCGTCGCCTCTCAGGAACATGGTCTGGATGATGACGTGCCTCTTGAACATCTTCAGATATTTAATCACATCCTTCACATCGTAGTTAGGCTGCTGAGGGCGGTCCAACTTCTTGATGTAATCCATATCCACGGTATCCAGTTTCAGGATGTTGTTATCCACG
>JAJXAL010000204.1:0-3071 GCA_021628325.1 Segatella copri
ACAGCCGCATCGTGCTTGCCACGGAGGAATATCCTATGACCATTGGCGTAGAAGTGAGCGCCCTCAATATGGAAATCCTTGGCGAAATCAGGCATCTGAAGGGCGGAAGGAGAAGCTACAGAACGGCTAGGGATTGCTCCTGTTAGAGTTTCGGCAGATTTGCTCTCTACAGAGCTGGCTAGCTGGAGTTCTATCCTTCCGATAATTCCATTCCAGTTAGTCTGTGTATCTTCAGTATAAGCATGGCTGGAACCGTAAACCTGATCAGGCACACCTCTTCCATTATCCACCACGATTTCCAGGAAATGCTTGCCCGGCTTCACCTTCTTTGGCAGAAGATAGCGCTGAGGAGTAGAGATGAAGTTGCAGGAATCCACCAGTTCTCCATCCACATACACCCAGGTTGGTCGGGTACGCTCCAGGAAGAGTTCTACCGGCTTCTTCTTCCAATCCTTCGGAATATTGATGGTTCTGGAATATCTTGCAGCTCCTTTATAGGCATAGAGTCTCGTAAGATGCGTTGTTTCCATCGTATCTTTCGGAGCGAATCCCAGATGGTTCGTATCGATGGTACCGGGAAGGATGGCACGCTTCACCTCACCCTGCGAGGCACGCTTACTCTTGGCAAAAGCGCTACCGCTCTTTCCCAACTCCACATTCCATTCACCAGCGAGCGAAATGCTCTGTGCTTGCAAGCCCAGACTTACCAGTCCCAGACAAGCGATAAGAATAGTTTTCTTCATTAACTTATTACAGAATATCTTTTAGGGTTAAAATTGCGTATAAAGATACAATAAATTTGATGTTTACGGCTGCAAATATACAAAAATTGCGGTAAAAACACCGCAATTTACCAAAGAAATTGCTGTATTTTTACCGCAAAATATGGATATTGCATCAAAACATCCCTTTGATGCAGGCTTTCATCTTATTATAAATCGCAGCCTAAACTACTTCTTCTTAGGTCTGCGACGAGCCCAACCTTCTTCCTCGAAGTTTGGCTCCTCACCCTTGAACTTCACGTTGTCGTTGTTCTGGAAGAACTGGCGCCAATCGCCTGTATCCTCCTGAGGGCGAGACTTTCTGCCGCCACGAGATTCACCACGGCTTCCACGTCCTCCCTTTCCACGAGCATCTCGAGAGTCTCTTGCATCATTCGAAGAACCTCTGCGTCCGCCTCTTTCTGAAGAACAACCGCCTCTGCCCTCAGAACTGCGAGCGCCACGGGCTGCTCTGCCATGACCTTCCTCATCAGCATCGTTACATCTCACGGTTCTGCCCTTATACTCAGTACCGTTCAAAGCCTTCATCACGCGCTTCGCATCCTCCTCAGGCACCTCGATGTAGGCAAACTTACTCAGCAGGTCGATGTGACCCACCTCCTGGCGACCCTTCACGTGCTTGTTCAGATACTGCATGATTTCGCCCGGATAGAAACCATCTGCCTTACCCAGGTTGATGAACAGTCTCTTGAAACCAGCCTCAGTCTCATGCTTTCTGCGACCATTGGAAACCTTGCCACGGCCTTCGCCACGACTTCCACGACCCTCACCGCCACGGGAACCCTTGCCGGTCTCAGGCTTGATAATCTCAGGAGCGTTCTTGTAGTAATCGAGGAACTTACCGAAGGTGATGGTTACCATCTTCTTGATGATGTCCTCCTTGTCGATGTACTCAAACTGGCGGTTGATTTCAGCCATGTATGGTTCAATCTGATCCTCATCCACATCGGTCTTCATGATGTCGTCCATGGTCTTGAAGAGCTGCTTCTTGCAGATTTCCTCTGGGGTTGGCAATACGCCATCCACGAACTCCTTGCCAATCTGCTTCTCAATCTGGCGAACCTTGAACTTCTCTCTGGTATGGATGATAGAGATGGATGTTCCCTTCTTTCCGGCACGACCGGTACGACCGCTTCGGTGGGTGTAACTTGCCACATCATCAGGCAAACCGTAGTTGATAACGTGAGTCAGATCCTCTACGTCCAGACCACGGGCAGCCACATCGGTAGCCACCAGGAACTGAACGGTATGGTTGCGGAACTTCTGCATGGTGAGGTCACGCTGCTGCTGACTCAAGTCGCCGTGCAGCGCCTCTGCATTATAACCATCCTTAATCAGCTTATCTGCAATATCCTGAGTCTCCAGCTTGGTGCGGCAGAAGATAATCGCAAAGATGCGTGGATAGAAATCCACCACACGCTTCAGGGCGAGATACTTGTCCTTGGCATTTACCAGATAGTAGATGTGGTTTACATGCTCAGCACCCTCGTTGCGCGAACCCACTACGATTTCCTTGTGGTCGTGCAGATAGTTGAGGGCAATCTTCTCGATGTCCTTGCTCATGGTAGCCGAGAAGAGCAGAGTGTTTCTATCTTCCGGAACGTTCTCGAAGATGGCATTGATGCTCTCTGAGAAGCCCATGTTCAGCATCTCGTCAGCCTCATCAAGCACCACGTTGTTCACGTTCTCCAACTGAGCCACGCCACGATTAATCAAATCGAGCAGACGGCCAGGGGTAGCCACGATAATCTGCACACCATGCTTCAGGGTGCGAATCTGGCTTCCAATGTCGGTACCGCCATAAACTGCGGCAATATGCAAACCATCGATGTACTTGGCAAAGCTGTTCAAATCGTCTGCTATCTGGAGGCAGAGTTCACGTGTAGGACTGAGGATGATAGCCTGTGTCTGCTTGCTGCTGGCATCAGTTTTCTGGATAACCGGAATACCGTAAGATGCAGTCTTACCCGTACCGGTCTGCGCCAACGCAATCACGTCGTTCTTATTACCAAGCAAATATGGGATTACTTCTTCCTGAACTGGCATTGGATTCTCAAATCCAAGCTCTTCAATGGCACGGCGAATCTCCTCGCTCACGCCTAATTCTTCAAATGTCTTCAAATCTTTTTAACCTTAATTCATTATAATCAAAATGGAAGGCCGAATTCACCCTCCCAGCCATGAATTAGGGTGCAAAATCCTTCCGAAACGCTTGCGGCAATCCCACGCATTTATTAAGATTGCCTAAATTCGGGTGCAAAGATACGAAAAAAATGTGAGTTTCTTGCA
>JAJXAL010000205.1:0-3064 GCA_021628325.1 Segatella copri
AAAAGAAAGGTGCAAAAAATAGGTATGAAACGTTCGCTCAACATATTGATGGCTTTGATGCTCTCGCTCATGGTGGTTTACTTGAGCGTGGGTACTACCGTCATGCACTGCCTTCACTATGACAAGGTGATGGTGGGTATGGTGACTGATTGTTGCGTGAAACGTAGCATGCACCATGATTGTTGCCTAGGCAAGCTGGGCGCACAGGTGAACAAGCATTGCATGGAAGTGGAGCTGGTGAAACTATCGCCTACGGTCTCTATCCAACACTTGGGTTTCGATGCAGCACCAGTGTTTGCAGGCATCGCGCCTGCCCTTTGGCAGACGTTGCCTCGTCCTGTTATCTGTAGCATTCAGAAGGCAAGATATTGGAATCAGAACGTTCCGCATTCACCTCCAAGGGCTTATCTTGCCCTACTTAACATCCTGATTATTTGATTTTTCCATATTTGCAAATAGGTTGCAAAAGTTTGTTTGTACTTTTGCAGCCAAGATTGTCGTATGCCTATCCCTATCAGTAAAATCTTAGGGTTGCATACATATATAAAATGGTAAAATCATCCGGAGCGAAGATTTAAGATTCGGATAAAAGAAAATATATTTATGTATTCAAGATATATATTGCTCAGTGCCTTGCTGGTTATTGGTGCTGAGACTTATGCAAAAAATAATAAGACAGAGGTTGTGTCTCTGTCATCATCATATAATAATTCTGTAGAAAATAACTCTGTAGATTTCTCCTCTCAGGATTCCATTTTTAAGGACAAGACCTTGCAGGAGGTGAAGGTGGTGGCTCGTAAGTCGGGCACTTCCCGATTGGCTGGTGCCGTGAATGGCATCGCCGTGAACAAGGATGAGCTCTTCAAGGCGGCTTGTTGCAACCTGGGCGAGAGTTTCACGACCAACCCTTCGGTGGATGTGGCTTATAATGATGCCACGACGGGCGCAAGACAAATCAAACTCCTCGGTCTTTCGGGCACTTACGTACAGATGCTCACCGAGAATCTGCCGAATTTTCGTGGTGCAGCCATCCCATACGCCCTGGGCTATGTGCCGGGACCTTGGATGAAAGGCATTCAAGTATCCAAGGGTAGTGCTTCTGTGAAGAATGGCTATGAGTCGATTACAGGTCAAATCAATGTGGATTACTTGAAGCCTGAGGATGAGCAACAGGTGGAGGTAAACCTCTTTGGCGATACCAAGAGCCGAATCGAAGCAAACGCCGATGCCAACGTTCATCTATCGGATAAGTGGGCAACGGAGATATTGTTGCATCATGAGAATATCCTCAAAAACCATGATGACAATGGCGATGGTTTCTATGATATGCCAGGCAGAGAACAATATAATGTACAGAACCGTTGGCTGTATAAAGGCAAGCACTACATCTTTCATGGTGGACTTGGGGCTTTGAAGGAGATTCGTACCAGTGGGCAGGATGAGGAACATGTTCATAGTGATGATATTTATCGAATCAAGCTCCATACCAACCGTTATGAGGGTTATATGAAACATGCCTTCATCCTCAATCATGAGCATGGTACCAATATTGCCTTCATGTCCTCAGCTTCGATGCACCAGCTCGATGCCCAGTATGGCAACAAGTTCTACAACCTCAATGAGAAGAATCTCTATGGCTCGCTGATTTTTGAGACCAATTTTACTCATCAGCACAATTTGTCGGTAGGTTTGAGCGTCAACCATGATTACCTGGGACAGCGCGCCAATGTGAATGTTTCTCCAAGACCGGCAGTAGGGCTAGAAGACTCTCCTTACCTTTTGTCGGAGATGCAGAGAATGAACGAGAAGGAGACGACTCCTGGAGCATACGCCCAATACACCTATACGTTAGGCACAAAGTTGACAGCGATGGCAGGTGTCCGTTTCGACCATAGCTCTATCTATGGCAATTTCTTCACCCCTCGTTTCCACGTGAAGTATTCGCCTGTCGATGCCATCAGCATCCGCCTGTCAGCAGGTAAGGGCTATCGCACGGTATTTGGCTTGGCAGAGTACAACTATCTCTTGGCGAGCGGCAGGGAGTTTCAGATTGCGGGTGATGGACTTAAGCAAGAGGAGGCTTGGAACTATGGTATGAGTACCGCTTTCTACATCCCGATGTTTGGCAAGACCCTGAAACTGAACGCCGAGTATTACTATACCGACTTCAAGAATCAAGCGGTGGTGGATTATGATGCCAACAAGGGGCTTATCTCCATCTATAATTTGATGGGCAAGTCTTATTCGCACACCTTCCAGATAGATGCCTCTTATCCATTGCTGAAGGGCTTGGAGATAACAGCGGCTTATCGTCTGAACGATGTGAAGTGTACCTACGATTATGGCAAAACCTTGAAAGAGAAGCCATTGACCAGCAAGTATAAGGCGCTCTTCACAGCTTCCTATAAGACTCCACTTGGCCTTTGGCAATTTGATGCCACCGTGCAGTTGAATGGTGGAGGCAGAAATCCTGAGCCTTACCAGTTGGCAGATGGAAGCCAGTCATGGTCTCCTCGTTTCCATAGCTTCGGGCAAGTGAGTGCGCAGGTTACGAGATGGTTCCGCCATTGGAGTATCTATGTGGGAGGCGAGAACCTGACTGGTTTCAAGCAGAAAACTCCTATCTATGGTGCCAGCAACCCATGGGGAAGTGATTTCGAGCCAACCTTGGTTTGGGGACCTGTAGAGGGCAGGATGTTCTACGCAGGAGTGAGAGTACACTTTTAATTGAAAATGTTTAAAGTTGAATGATTAAAGCAAATAGAAAAGTTATGAAGAAGATTTTAGTAATGTTCACAATGATGATGGTGGCAATGGTAACCTTTGCCAAGGACATCAAGACCGTAGTGTTCACCACAACCCCACAGATGCACTGTGAGGCTTGTGAGAATAAAATCAAGAGCAACCTTCGCTTCGAGAAGGGAATCAAGAGCATTGAGACTTCTGTGCCAGACCAGACAGTCACAGTACAGTATAATGCCGACAAGACAACCCCAGAGAAACTCCAGAAAGGTTTTGAGAAGTTTGGCTATAAGGCTCGCATCCTGAAAGATGGCGAGAAGGT
>JAJXAL010000056.1:0-25479 GCA_021628325.1 Segatella copri
CAGAAATCTATCAAATATAGCCAATATCGGACTCTATTCTGTCTCAGGACACACATATATTTTGCAAATATACGATTATTTTTTGAGAATCCACACGAAGTATGCGATTTTTTTTATCTTTTTGGGTAAAAAAGGGAAAGAGCCACTTGTTTCTTAAAAAAAAGGCTATACTTTTAGCCATAAATGGCGCCCAAGCGTTTATTTATGCTAAAAATATGCCGATTCGAACGATATTGTCAATAAAAGTATTATCTTTGCATCTAATTATGGATATAAAGAAGATAGCAAACAACATATGGAAGGTGGCTTTGTCGCTCATTCTGGGTGGCGCCATCCTTTATTGGATGTATCGCGGATTCGACTTCAAGCAAGTAGAAGATGTTCTGCTTCACAAGATGAGTTGGACCTGGATGCTGCTGTCGTTCCCTTTTGGCATCTCTGCCCAGGTGTTCAGAGGATGGAGATGGAAACAGTCGCTGGAACCATTAGGCGAGAAGGCCCGCTCCAGTATCAGCACCTATTCCATCTTCCTGTCCTATGCTCTGAGTCTTGTAATTCCTCGTGCAGGCGAGTTTGCCAGATGCGGCGTATTGAAGAAATGGGATGATGTTTCGTTTCCGAAAGCCTTGGGTACCGTCGTTACAGAAAGAGCCATCGATTCACTCCTCGTGCTGCTGATTACGGCGCTGGTCTTTGTGATGCAGATTCCGGTATTCCTCAATTTCTTTGAGAAAACAGGTACGAGCATGGACAGTTTACTCTGCCAGTTTACAGCCACAGGTTACATAGTGACTGCTATCTGTGGCATAGCAGTACTCATCCTTGCTCACTATCTGCTCAAGCGACTCGCTATATATAATAAGGTGAAAGCAACACTGGGAGGACTCTGGCAAGGTATCATCTCGCTGAGAGGTGTCAGAAATGTACCGCTCTACATCGCCCTTACACTGGGCATCTGGTTGAGCTATTTCTTCCACTACTATCTCACCTTCCAATGCTTCGAGGCAACCTCCCATCTCAATCTGATGTGCGGTCTGGTGACATTCATCGTGGGCAGCATAGCGGTCATCGTACCAACTCCTAACGGAGCCGGACCTTGGCACTTTGCCGTCAAGACAATGCTCATACTCTATGGCATTCAGGCAAACGATGCCCTCTTCTTCGTTCTCATCGTACACTCCGTGCAAACCCTGCTTGTAGTTCTTTTGGGAATCTATGCCTGGATAGCACTGGCGTTTACCGGGAAAGTGAGGAGTGAAGAGTGAAGAATCCTCTTGCTTTAGGGCGTATGCCCAACTTAACATTGAACATTTAACATTAAAATAAAAATATTATGGCTGACATTAAGAATTTGAACCCAGTTGAAATCTGGCGCAACTTTGACAAGTTAACACAAGTTCCACGTCCATCAGGACATTTGGAAAAGATTCAGGCTTATTTGCTCGATTGGGCAAAAGAAGCAGGTGTAGAGGCTTTCCAAGACCCAGCAGGCAACATCGTGATGCGCAAACCTGCTACTCCAGGTATGGAGAACCGCAAAGGCGTTATTATGCAGGCGCACATGGACATGGTTCCTCAGAAAGCACCAGACAGCAAGCATAATTTCGAAACAGACCCTATCGAAACCATCATCGATGGCGACTGGGTACGTGCTAATCATACAACACTCGGTAGCGACGACGGACTTGGCGTAGCTACAATCATGGCGGTAATGGAATCAAAAGATTTGCAGCATGGTCCTATAGAGGGCTTGATTACCGCCGACGAAGAGACAGGCATGTATGGTGCCAACGATCTCCCAGCAGGCGAACTGAACGGCGACATTCTCTTAAACTTCGATACCGAGGTTTGGGGTGAGTTCGTTATCGGTAGCGCTGGCGGTATCGACATCACAGCAACTCTCGATTATAAAGAGGTAGAAACTGACAAGGAAGATGCAGCCGTTAAGGTAACCCTCAAGGGATTGAAGGGCGGTCACTCCGGTATCGAGATCAACGAAGGCAGAGCGAACGCCAACAAATGCATGGTTCGTTTCGTTCGTGAAGCTATTTCGGAACTCGATGCCCGTCTAGCTTCATGGCAGGGCGGCAACATGCGTAATGCCATCCCATTCCAGGCTGAGGTTGTTCTGACCCTGCCTAAGGAGAACATTGAAGCTTTGAATGACCTGGTAGCAGACTGGAAGGACGAAATCTGTGATGAGTTCGAAGGCATTGAGACAACCGAGAACATCGAGTTCTTCGCCGAGAATGTAGAGACTCCTAAGATGCAGGTTCCTGCCGAAATCCAGGATAATCTTGTAGATGCAATCTACGCTTGCCACGATGGTGTATTGCGTATGGCTCCATCTATGCCTGAAATCGTAGAGACCTCTTCAAACCTCGCAATCGTTGAGATTGGTGAGGGCAAGGCTGCTATCAAGATTCTGGCCCGTTCTAGCCACGAATACTACAAGATGTATCTTGCCACAATGATAGAAAGCTGTTTCAACATGGCGGGCATGAAGGTTGAATTCAGTGGCAGCTACATGGGATGGAACCCTAACCCTAAGAGCGACATTCTGGAACATGTATTGAAGGTTTACAAAGAGCAGAACGGCACAGACGGTAAGGTACAGGCTGTTCACGCAGGTCTGGAGTGCTCTATCATCCTGAGCAAGTATCCTAACCTTGATGTCGTATCATTCGGTCCTACTCTTCTTAGTCCTCACACAGCCAATGAGCGTTGCCAGATCAGTTGCGTAGCTCCTTTCTGGAACCTCGTCAAGCAGCTCCTGACAGAGATTCCTGCAAAGTAAAAAAATGGGGAACGAAATTACAAAAAGATTAAAAAAGAAAGCCGAGAGTAAAAATTCTCGGCTTTTTTGTTCCAGTTTTCAAAAGAAATCATTACCTTTGCAGTCGATTTCGCAAGTCTTGTAAAATCTCTGTAGCAGATCATACAAATTCACTTGCATAAGTTTCATTAAAATAACACCAAAATGGACGATTATCACGCGGAGAACAATAATGAATTGTAAGGCGTGGAGATTCAGCAACGACAAAGCCTTTCTGTAGGCCGTACCCAAGCGCTAGTCTCCATACCCCAAACTTTTATTATGTGGAGATTAGCAAACTATGAAGACTTATTGGAATATAGACAAGAATCTGACTGTACTCAATGAGTGGCAGCCAAACTGCTGGATACAAGTAACATGTCCAACTGATGAAGACCAGCGCTTGCTGGAAGAAGAATTCAAAATCCCTGATTATTTCCTCTCGGATATCAGCGATACCGATGAGCGTGCCCGCTATGAATATGACGATGGCTGGATGCTCATCATCCTCCGTATCCCTTATGTCAAGGAAATACGCAGCCGTACCCCATACACCACCGTGCCTCTGGGTATCATCCATAAGCGCGATGTTACCATCACCGTATGCTATTATGAAACCAACATGATGATTGATTTCGTAAGCTACCAGCAGAAGCGCAGCGAGGGGTTCACCGACTATGTAGACATGACCTTCCGTCTCTTCCTTTCATCAGCGGTTTGGTATCTGAAGCGATTGAAACAGATCAATTCGCTCATAGAAAAGGCAAAACGAAACCTCGATCATGGTGTGAACAATGAGAGCCTGATTGGCCTGAGCCGCCTACAGGACTCCCTTACCTACTTCATCACCTCTATCCGAGGCAACGAGAATCTCCTGTCTAAGTTGAAGTTCAAGCTGCAGGTGGACGAACTTGATGCCGACCTCATCGAAGACGTAAACATAGAGATGACACAGGCACGCGAAACCACAAGCATCTACTCCGACATTCTGGAGTCGACGATGGATACCTATTCGAGCATCATCAACAACAATATGAATACCACGATGCGTACCCTGACCAGTATCAGTATTGTCATGATGTTGCCTACGCTGATTTCCTCATTGTTCGGTATGAACTTAATCAACGGTATGGAAGACAGCCATTACGGATTTGCCATTGCCCTGGTTATCTCCGTGCTCGTTTCTGCACTTTCATGGGGCTTCCTCAGATACAAGCGCCTGCTCTAAGCATATACCACTCTGATATGCATTAAGTAGCCCGAAAGAGCACATAAAGCGATGATTAGCAAGAAAAAGACAATTATAAATACAAAAAAAATTAAAAAATCGAATATCATGGCATGATATTCGATTTTTTTTTTTAAGTTTGCAACTTATTAATAATATAATTTTGTATGGGGTCGAATTGCAGATAAGCGACTACCGGCCCAAGAAACTCGAATCATAAACTAAACAAAGTGACATGATGGACTCTCAAGAAAAAGCTCTGTTGCAGCAGAGCACCCTGGAAGACCCTGCCAAGAAGGCTTATGCCACCAAGCAGGAAGTGCTCGAAAGAGTAAAGGAAATCGCTCATAGCAGCGAAAATCCAAACAAGGAGGAACTCGACCTACTCAAGACTACTTTCTACAAGATTCATCTCGCAGAAAGAGACGCACAGATGAAAGAGTATCTCGCAAAAGGCGGTGACCCAGAGAAGTATATCCTTCTACCGGATGACACCGAAGAAGCCTTCAAGGCTGAGATGCAACTCATCAAGGAGAAAAGAGCCAAGATCTTCCTGGCACAAGAAGAAGAAAAACAAGATAATCTCCGCAAAAAAGAGGAAATTATCGAAAAGATAAAGGCCATGACCACCTCACCGGAAGAGGCCAACAAATCATATCAGGACTTCAAGGCCCTGCAGCAGGAATGGAAGGAAATCAAGAACATCCCTGCAGACAAGGCAAACGAGGTATGGAAGAACTACCAGCTCTATGTAGAGCAGTTCTACGACATGCTCAAGTTGAACAGCGAAGCCCGCGAATATGACTTCAAGAAGAATCTTGAAGCCAAGACCAAACTCTGCGAGGCTGCAGAGAAACTCAATGAGGAAGAGGATGTTATTTCTGCCTTCCACCAGCTTCAGGACCTCCACCAGCAATATCGTGAGATTGGTCCTGTTGCCAAGGAGTTGAGAGAGCAGATTTGGGAGCGTTTCAAGGCTGCCAGCACTGTTATCAACAAGAAGCACCAGCAGCACTTCGAAGACCTGCGTGCCAAGGAAGAGGAAAACCTCGCCAAGAAGACTGCCCTCTGCGAAAAGGTAGAGGCTGCCAACCAAGGAGAATACAAGACTGCTAAGGACTGGGAGAAGGTTACCCAGGAAATCATAGAGATTCAGAAAGAGTGGCGCACTATCGGTTTTGCCCCTCAGAAAATGAACGTCAAGATTTTTGAGCGTTTCCGCATCGCCAACGATGAATTCTTCAACAAGAAGGCAGAATTCTTCAAAGGATTGAAAGATACCTACTCTGCCAATCTCGAAAAGAAACAGCAACTCGTAAACAAGGCAAAGGAACTGGCTGACAGTACAGACTGGAAGAAGACTGGCGACAAGTTCATCGCTCTCCAGAAAGAATGGAAGAAGGTGGGTACCGTACCTCATAAACAAGGCGAATTGCTCTGGAAGGAATTTCTGGATACCTGCAACAAGTTCTTCGAAGCCCGCAACAAGCAGAATGCCGGTTCACGCAGCGAGGAACATGCCAATCTGGACAAGAAGCGCAACATTATTGCCCAGCTCAAGGAACTTGTAGTTGCAGAGATTTCAGACAACGATTTCCAAAAGAAGCTCAAAGATCTTGCCAAGCAATACAGTGCAATCGGACACGTCCCTTTCAAAGAGAAAGACAAGGTCTATAAAGAGTATCATGAGGCTATCGATGCAGCCTACGAGAAACTTCACGCCACCAACGCAAAGCGCCACTTCGACAACTTCAAGAACAACTTGAAGAATGTTGCCAAGGAAGGCGGCAATGCACTCGGCAATGAGCGTGGTAAACTCTTGCGCCGCTACGACCAGTTGCGCAGCGAGATTACTACCTACGAGAACAACCTCGGTTTCTTCAATACGGCCAGCAAGAAGGGCAACAGCCTGGTA
Source organism: Segatella copri (assembly GCA_021628325.1). GTDB lineage: Bacteria > Bacteroidota > Bacteroidia > Bacteroidales > Bacteroidaceae > Prevotella > Prevotella copri_R. Next base: position 5,959 of record JAJXAL010000056.1, read on the forward strand.
GAAGAAATGAACCGTAAGATTGAGAAACTCAAGGCTGACCTCGAAATGGTAAAGCAGAAAATCAAGGCTATTGATGCCGAGAAGAAATAAATACAATAAACCCCAGGGCGAAAGCCCTGGGGTTTATTGTTATGAATACTCCATAAAACAGAATTCCTATAAACAAAAAAAAAAAACTTTCATTACTGAAAGATGCCTTACCGTATGAGTTGGGATACCCGGACTCGAACCAGGAATGACAGGACCAGAATCTGTAGTGTTACCATTACACCATATCCCAATAAACTCTATCAAAACGTCTAGAGTAAGCGAAGTTGGGATACCCGGACTCGAACCAGGAATGACAGGACCAGAATCTGTAGTGTTACCATTACACCATATCCCAATATCAGCAAAAGAGATGTTCATTTCTCAATTGCGAGTGCAAAGGTACTAGTTTTTTTTGAACCTACAAAATTTTTCGGCACTTTTTTCTAAAAAAAGCGCAATTTCTTTAATTTTCCACATTTTTTTTGCCTTTTAAGTCGATTTTCCATTATAATAATGTATCTTTGCAGAAAAATAGAGAATATAAATTAAGTAAGAAAGAAAAGATAAATGAACACAGTTAAACAACTCGTAGAGACTATTAAAGAAGGTATACAAGAAAAGAAAGGTCAAGACATCGTTATCGCCGACCTGACAGAAATCGATGGAAGCATTGCCAAGTACTTCATCATCTGCCAGGGAGGAAGCCCTACTCAGGTTGAAGCTATCGCAGGTTCTGTGGGAGACATCGTGCGCAAGAATCTGAAAGAAAAACCTGTAAATGTAGCAGGTCTCGGCAACGACCAGTGGGTGGCAATGGACTTTGTCGACGTATTAGTACACATTTTTCTTCCGGAAGTACGTGCTTATTACGACCTCGAACATTTATGGGAGGATGCAAAGCTTACCCATATACCTAATCTCGACTAGTCAGTCTCTCCCATCCTACATGATGGTTCAGACATTGTTTTTCGACTAAAAGTTATACATATAAAATAAAATGGAACAAAGCAATAATATGAAGCCTCGTGGCAATGGCGGACCAAAGATGCCACGATTTAATATGACCTGGCTTTTCACCATCTGCCTCATCACCATGATTATCCTCTTCTTTACAGGAGGAGGCGATGCGATTGGAGGCAGCGCTGCCAAGGAAGCCACATACACCCAGTTCAAACAGTATGTAGACAAGGGTTATGTGCTCAGTGTTGTGGCCAATAAAACAGAAAGCACCCTCAAAATATACATCAACCCGAAATATACGCGCGATGTATACAATATGCCGGCAAAGTCTGTAGGTCCTAACCCGTACGTAAAAGTACAGTTCGGCTCGGTTGACGAAGTTGAACGCTATGCCAACCAGATGTTGAAGGAAAAGAAGATACGCTCCTTCAGCTACGACAACCAGAAGGATAACGACTTCTTAAGCACGCTCTTCAATCTGGCACCTCTGCTCTTCTTCGTATTCTTCATCCTTTGGATGTCTGGAAGATTCAGCGGCGGTATGGGCAGCGGCGGTATGGGCGGCGGCATCTTCAGCGTGGGCAAAAGCAAAGCTAAGATGTACGAAAAGGGAAATGCCATCGGCATCACCTTTAAGGATGTGGCCGGACAGGAAGGTGCCAAGCAGGAAGTGAAGGAAATTGTAGACTTCCTGAAAAACCCACAAAAATATACCGACTTGGGTGGTAAGATTCCAAAGGGAGCCCTTCTCGTAGGCCCTCCGGGAACTGGTAAGACCCTCTTGGCTAAGGCTGTTGCCGGCGAGGCTGGCGTACCTTTCTTCTCCATGAGCGGTTCCGACTTCGTTGAAATGTTCGTAGGTGTAGGTGCCTCACGTGTACGCGACCTGTTCCGCCAGGCTAAAGAGAAATCACCTTGTATCATCTTTATCGATGAGATTGATGCTGTAGGCCGTGCCCGCAGCAAGAACCCAGCCATGGGTGGTAATGATGAGCGCGAGAACACCTTGAACGCTCTCCTTACAGAGATGGATGGTTTCGGCACCAACAGTGGTGTCATCATCCTTGCAGCTACCAACCGTGTAGACATGCTCGACAGCGCCTTGCTCCGTGCCGGACGTTTCGACCGCGAAATTCACGTAGATCTCCCTGGTTTGAACGAACGTAAGGCTATCTTCCTGGTTCATCTCAAACCTATCAAGATAGATGAAACTGTAGATGTTGATCTACTGGCCCGCCAGACTCCAGGTTTCTCGGGTGCAGATATTGCCAACGTTTGTAACGAGGCAGCCCTCATTGCTGCACGCCACGACAAGAAGGCTGTGTGCAAACAGGATTTCCTCGATGCAGTAGACCGTATTGTAGGCGGTCTGGAGAAGAAGACTAAGGTGATGACTGCCGACGAGAAGCGTAGCATCGCTCTCCACGAAGCAGGCCACGCAACCATCTCATGGTTCTGCCAGTATGCCAACCCTCTCATCAAGGTTACCATCGTGCCTCGTGGTCAGGCTCTCGGTGCTGCATGGTATCTGCCAGAAGAGCGCCAGATAACCACAAAGGAACAGATGCTCGACGAGATGTGTTCATTAATGGGTGGACGTGCCGCAGAAGAACTCTTCACCGGTCATATTTCGTCAGGAGCCATGAACGACCTGGAGCGCGCCACAAAGAGTGCTTATGGTATGGTAGCTTATCTCGGTATGAGCAAGACGTTGCCAAACATCTGCTTTTACAACCGGAACGAATATGCATTCCAGCGTCCGTACTCTGAGTCTACAGCCCGCGAAATAGACCAGGAAGTTCTGAAGATTGTCAACGAGCAGTATACCCGTGCCAAGAACATTCTGATGGAGCACAAGGAAGGCCACAATGCCTTAGCAGAGCTTCTGATCAAGAAAGAGGTGATTATGGCAGAAGACGTAGAACATATCTTTGGCAAGCGCCCTTGGTTGAGCCGTTCGCAGGAAATCATGGAAGACGAACAGCCTAAGATTGACGATGACGCCGTAAAGGAACTTCCTGAAGTTCAGGCTGCCATCAAGGAGCATGAAGAGAACCAGAAGAAGAATGCAGATTCTGAAGAGACTTCCAAGAAGGATGAAGGTTCGGAAGAAAACAAGAACGAATAAAACAAACCGATATGACTGACAAACAGAAGAATCTAGTGATAAGATCCATCACAGGCGTATTTTTCGTGGTGTGCATGGTATCTTGCTTTCTCAATCCCAGGGCAATGGTTATCCTGTTCGCCCTCATTACCGGATTGAGCATCTGGGAGTATTGCGGATTAGTTAACCAGAAGGAGAATGTTACGGTAAACCGTTTCATCAGCACCGTAGCGGGTGTTTACTTCTTCCTTGCCGTGGCTGGTTTCCGCATGGGCATTGTGGGCAATTTCGTGGTTTTCGTACCTTATCTGCTCACCATCCTCTATCTCTTCATCAGCGAACTGTATACGGGCAATAAGGATGCCATCAACGATTGGGCTTACACTATGCTCTCTCAGTTGTACATCGCCTTGCCTTTCTCGATGATTAATGTATTGAGTTTCGAGACATCAGCTTTCGATGGCCAGATACATTACGACATGCTGTTGCCTTTGAGCATTTTCATTTTCCTCTGGACTAATGATACCGGTGCCTATTGCAGCGGTTCGCTTTTCGGCAAGCATAAGCTCTTTCCTCGCATCAGTCCAGCCAAGAGTTGGGAAGGCAGCATAGGCGGAGGCATATTCGTACTGATAGCAGCAGGCATTATCGGCTATATCGCCAACGATGGGGAAGCCCACCGTCTCAGCATTCTCGGTTGGGAAGGTTTAGGTCTGGTTGTGGTATTCTTCGGCACATGGGGCGATTTGGTAGAAAGCCTCTTCAAGCGTACCCTCGGAGTAAAGGATAGTGGCAACATCCTGCCAGGACATGGAGGCATGCTCGACCGCTTCGACTCTTCACTCATGGCGATACCGGCAGCAGTAATCTATCTCTATACCATCCAGTTGTTTGGATAATACTTCTTTTATGAGATAAAGGCCAAACCTTAGTTTGGCCAAGCACAAAGAAAGGCAGGGATTCCTCAAAGAACCCCTGCCTTTCTTTTTCATATACCATAAAAACGCAAGTAGCTCCGATGGATCACGTAAGTACTTGCGATGACCCATGAAAAAGCTATACACCTTTTTCCTGTTCTTCTTCAAAGCGTTCACCCTTCTGGGCTTCCTGCGCCTCATACTGTGCCTGGGCTGCACGCTGCTGAGCCTCACGTGCCTTAGCCTCAGCAGCCAGTCGGGCTTTTTCTGCCCTTATTCGTGCCAGTTCAGCCTCTTCTTCTGCCCGTTTCTGCACCGCCAAAGCTTCCTCTTCGGCACGTTTCTTAGCAGCCTCGGCTTCAGCTATCGCCTTCTGGCGCGCACGTTCTGCAGCCTCAGCTGCAGCTTTGGCTTCAGCTTCAGCACGCTCACGAGCCATACGGAGAAGCATTTCCCTACGCTTAACCAGAAGATCAAACATGATGCCCGCAGCCTCATCCGGCGCAACCTTATCGCCTAACTGAGTTCGAACTTCCTGATATTCTGCCAACATCTTATCCCTGCCTGGTTCTCCCGGAAGAATCTGATAAAGTTCGTTGGCAATACCATCAACCGTAAAGCGGTCGGCAAGCATCTCCGGCACAATCTCCTTATTGGCGATAAGATTCACCAGCGAGATAAACTTCACTTTGATGATATGCTTGAAACCGAAACGGATGAGATGAGGTACAGGCGTTTCATAACATACCACCTGAGGCACATCGAAAAGAGCCGTCTCTAAAGTTGCAGTACCACTGGTAACAAGAGCTGCCGTAGCATGCGACAAGAGCGGATAAGTCTGGTTACGCACCAGTTTGACAGGTGTACCTTTGATAAACTTCTCATAGTATGCATCGTCTATCGAAGGAGCACCGGCAAGCACCATCTGATAATCTTCAAAACGCTCAGCCACCTCAATCATCGCCGGCAGATTGTCTTTGATTTCCTGCAGACGGCTTCCTGCCAGCAAAGCGATAACAGGGCGATAAGTGTCAAGATTATTCTCCTGACAGAATTCCGTAAAACTCTGATGATATCCCGACCTGAACTCCCCTACTTCCTGAGCCGTAGGATTACCTACATAGTGAATAGGATAACGGTGCTTCTTTTCAAAGAACGGCACCTCGAATGGCAAGATTGAGAAGAGTTCAGCAATATCACGTTTGATGCTGCGGATCCGCCACTCCTTCCATGCCCATATCTTAGGAGAAATGTAATAATAGGCAGGGATATTGGTGTTCTTTTTCAAGAACTTAGCTATCTTGAGATTAAATCCCGGATAATCTACCAGTATCACTACATCCGGCTTCCATTTTACAATATCTTCCTTGCATCTCTTCATGTTCGAAAAGATGGTACCCAAATGTAGCAGTACAGGCACAAAACCCATATAAGCCAACTCCTTAAAATGCTTGACGCGAGTGCCACCTTCAGCAGCCATCAAATCACCGCCGAAGAAACGGAATTCAGCAAACTCGTCTATTTTTTTCAACGAGCGCATCAATCTGCTGGCATGCAAATCTCCACTAGCCTCGCCTACTATCAGGTAATACTTCATAATTCAAAATTCTTTAACCAATCATAATCCGTTACATCAATCTTAGTTGGGGTAATAGCGATGTAACCATGATTCACAGCCCACTGGTCGGTATCCGTTGCCTCCGGTTCGTCATTACGGTATTCACCCACCATCCAATAATAATCATATCCATGCGGATGAGTGCGATGATCCACCTCATTGATCCAGGAGCCATGAGTCATCCGGCAACCCTTGAAACCCTTGAACGGAGGCAAAGCCGGGAAGTTGACATTCAGACAGGTATATTCTGGCAATCCCTTCTCCAGCACCATCTTAACAACCTTCAGTACCCCATCGCGCAAAGGAGTAAGATCAGCATTTTCATCATAATTGCAACTGCTGAAGGCTATGCTTGGAATATGCTGCATACAGCCCTCCTTAGCTACACCCATAGTTCCCGAATAATGATTATTCACGCTCGAATTGTCACCATGATTGATACCGCCGATAATCAGATCAGGCTTGCGATCTGCAAGAAACTGATCCAACGCCAGTTTCACACAGTCAACCGGTGTGCCGCTACATGACCATACCTCAACATCATTCCCCATATTGTGGCGACGCTTCAGGCGCAAGGGAGTAGTAGCCGAGAAGGCACAGGCGAATCCCGAACGGGCACTTTCCGGTGCTACAACCAGCAGGTCGCACCAGTCTTTCAGAAAGCTCACCAGGGTCTTGATTCCATTGGCATGATAGCCATCATCATTCGAAATTAATACTAACGGTTTCTTATTTTCCATAAAAATATCTTTCTTTTTGGTGCAAAAGTACGAAAAAACCTTTAAAGATAGCGACTTTCTCACAATATTTTTGTATCTTTGCCGAAAATTTACTAAGAAAATGGGAAAAATCATCGCATTAGCTAACCAAAAAGGCGGTGTAGGAAAGACTACTACCACCATTAACTTGGCAGCATCGCTTGCCACGCTAGAGAAAACTGTACTCGTAGTGGACGCCGACCCACAGGCAAACGCTTCCAGTGGATTGGGCGTGGACATCAGCGAGGTAGACTGCTCGCTCTACGAATGCATCATCGACCATGCAGACGTGCGCGATGCCATCTACACCACCGACATTGATGGACTCGACATCATTCCTAGTCATATCGACCTGGTAGGTGCCGAGATAGAGATGCTGAATCTCAAAAATCGCGAAAAGGTGATTAAGACATTACTGCAGCCTATCCGTGACGAATACGACTACATCCTGATAGACTGTTCGCCTTCGCTCGGCCTCATCACCGTCAATTCGTTGACAGCAGCCGACAGTGTCATCATCCCAGTCCAATGTGAATATTTCGCTCTTGAAGGTATCAGCAAATTGCTCAATACCATCAAGATCATCAAGAGCAAGCTGAATCCGAAACTCGAGATAGAAGGTTTCCTGCTCACCATGTATGATAGTCGTCTACGCCTTGCCAACCAGATATACGACGAGGTGAAACGCCACTTCCAGGAATTGGTGTTCAAGACCGTTATCCAGCGCAACGTGAAGCTGAGCGAGAGTCCGAGCCATGGTCTCCCAGTTATCCTTTACGATGCAGAAAGCAATGGAGCCAAGAACCATCTGGCCTTGGCAAAGGAGATTATCAACAAGAATAGTTAAGATTTGGAAATTGAACTCTTTTTGAAAGTTCAATGTTCAAAATTAAAAGTTCAAAGTAAAAAAATGGCAGTACACAAGAAATACAACAACGGTACAAAGAGCAACGCTTTAGGACGCGGACTCGATGCCCTCATCTCTACCGAGGGAGTGCGCACCCAGGGCAGCAGTACCATCAATGAAATTCCTCTCGACCAGATTGAGGCGAATCCCAATCAGCCACGCCGGGAGTTTGACGACGAAGCCCTACATGAGCTCGCCGAAAGCATCAAGGCCATAGGCATCATCCAGCCTATCACCTTAAGACAGGTTTCAGAAAACAGATTCCAGATTATCGCCGGTGAACGCCGCTGGCGCGCTTCACAACTTGCGGGGCTGACAGCTATCCCTGCATACATCCGCACCATCAGCGATGAGAACGTAATGGAAATGGCGCTCGTAGAGAATATCCAGCGCCAAGACCTCAACGCCATAGAAATAGCACTCGCCTACGAACACCTTCTGGAAAACGAGGGTATGACACAGGAGAAAATTTCAGAACGTGTGGGCAAGAGCCGTGCAGCTATCGCCAACTATCTGCGACTGCTCAAACTTCCTGCCCAGGTGCAGATGGCACTACAGAAGAAAGAAATCGACATGGGTCATTGCCGTGCCCTACTGGCCCTCGACTCACCTTCGCTGCAAATCAAGTTGTTCAAGGAGATACAGAAGAACGGCTACTCAGTAAGAAAGGTTGAAGAGATGGTACAGCGACTCAAGAGTGGAGAAGACATCGAGAGCGGTAAGAAAACCATCACGGCTAAGGCTCAGATGCCTGAGGAATTTACACAACTCAAAAACCGCCTGTCACAGTTTCTCAATACCAAAGTGCAGTTCACCTGCTCAGCTAAGGGCAAGGGAAAAATCAGCATTCCATTCGCCAACGAAGAGGAGCTGGAGCACATCATGAATGTTTTCGATCAGTTAAAGCAAGAATAAAAGTGAAACTCAGTATATCACAAATCTGTTTGGCAACCCTGCTGCTTCTGGCACCGATGGGCGCACAGGCACAGAAGTCGAAACAAAAAAAACAAGTGACCAATGTGCCAACCATTGCATCAGCCGACTCGGCAAAAATAGCCATAGACTCGATGCTTACCGCACAAGACAGCAGCAAACTGGCAAGCCTCACCCAACCAACAAAGCCTGTACGCAAAAAGCGCAACTGGGCAACTTGGCGACCTGATACCAAGCGTGCCATGTGGTTGGCACTTGTATTACCTGGTGCCGGACAGATATACAATCGCAAATATTGGAAACTGCCTTTCATCTATGGCGGTTTCGTAGGCTGTACATACGCCATCACCTGGAACAACCAGATGTATCACGACTATTCGCAAGCCTACATGGATATTATGGACGATGACCCAAACACCCAGAGCTACAATCAGTTTCTGCACTTGGGCGCCCAGATCAACGAATCGAACATAGAACGCTATAAGGAAATCTTCCGCAAGCGAAAAGATAAATATCGCCGTTGGAGAGACTTGGGAACCTTCGTCATGATAGGCATCTATGCCTTCTCAGTGATTGATGCCTACGTAGATGCATCGCTCTCGGAATTTGACATCTCCGATGATCTCTCGCTCAGAATAGAGCCTACCATGCTGAATAACGGCAACAAGACTGCCAATCCGCTGCGGTCTGGAAGCCTCGGCGTAAGTTGCTCACTCACATTTTAATGCGTGAGGAGTTAGAATACACCTATATATATTATAACGCAAAATAGAAATTAGAAACATAGACGAGATAAAACATCAATATGAAGAAAATACTAGTCATGGCAGCAGCGATGCTGTTCAGCTTACAAGGCATTCATGCCCAAACCGACGTTACAGAAGAAACAGATAACGATGATATCATCACCGTTACCGACAAAGACGGAAAGCAGGAGGAAATCGAAGTACCTGAGGGAATGGAAGATAACCTCGACAGCCTGCTCCACCTTTACAATGCACAGACTTACATGATGGCAGATACAACCTGCAAATACCGCGATGTAAACCCTGTCTTCGAGAAGGAAGTGTATATCGACCGTCTGAAAAGAATGCCTACCATCATCGAAATGCCATACAATGAGGTAGTACAGAAATTCATAGACCGATACAGCGGCAAACTACGCCGTTCGGTAAGCTTTATGTTGGGAGCAAGTAACTTCTACATGCCTATCTTCGAAGAGGCATTAGAGGCTTACAACCTGCCACTGGAACTGAAATATCTGCCAGTTATTGAATCGGCACTCAACCCTAAAGCAGTATCACGCGTTGGTGCCACAGGTTTATGGCAGTTTATGCTGCCTACCGGCAAGCGATATGGACTGGAAGTAAACTCACTCATCGATGAACGCCGCGACCCGGTAAAAGCATCCTATGCAGCCGCTCACTATCTGAGCGACCTGTACAAAATATTCGACGATTGGAGCCTCGTGATTGCAGCTTACAACTGCGGTCCAACCAATGTCAACAAGGCCATCCATCGTGCAAAAGGCAACGCCGACTACTGGAACATCTATCCATATCTGCCAAAGGAAACACGTGGATATGTACCAGCTTTCATCGCTGCCAACTACATCATGAACTACTACTGCGATCATAATATCTGCCCTATGGTAAGCGAACTGCCAGTAAAGACAGACACTATCGTAGTATCAAAAGATATCCACCTGGAGCAGATTTCCAAAGTGCTGAACATCAACATCGAGCACCTGCGCAATCTGAATCCACAGTATCGTCATGATATCATCAACGGATTGAACCATCCGATGGTATTGCGTCTTCCATCTACCCTCATCGGTAGTTTCATCGACCAGCAGGACAGCATCTGTGCTTACAGAGCCGATGAACTCTTCCTGAAGCGCGCTACAGTAGATGTCAACGATGCACAGCCTACCTATAGCCGCCCACGAAGCAGCTACAGTCGCCACAGCGCTTCTTCACGCAGCAAGAAGAGCAGCAAGAAGAGCAGCAAGCGAGATAGAAACAGGAAACAAGGCAACAAGAGTGTAACCATCAAGAATGGTGATACCCTTTCTGAAATAGCAGCACGCCACGGAACAACCGTTAAGAAACTGCGCAAACTGAACGGCATCAAGGGTAACAGTATCCGTGCCGGAAAGAAAATCAAAGTGAAATAAAAGAACTACGTCCGCTGTAGTTTTTTCAGTCTAATTAAGAACATTATTTATTGGAGGGACCCACTATGGATGACCAGAACTTGAAAGACCTCGAAAGAGAGCAGGCTGACAACCAGTTGATTGGCGATGCCTTTCAACACCTGCTTGACACCTACCTGAGTTCGCGACACCGCAAGAAGGTAGATATAGTGACCAAGGCATTCAACTTCGCCCGACAGGCGCACAAAGGTGTGCGCCGCCTCTCGGGCGAACCATATATCATGCACCCTATCGCCGTGGCTCAGATAGCCTGCGAGGAGATGGGGCTCGGCTCAACGAGCATCTGTGCCGCACTGCTTCATGATGTGGTAGAAGATACCGACTACACAGTAGAAGATATCTCAAACATCTTTGGAGCCAAGGTGGCACAAATCGTTGATGGACTCACCAAGATCAGTGGTGGAATCTTCGGCGATAAGGCATCAGCACAGGCAGAAAACTTCAAAAAACTGTTGCTCACTATGAGCGATGACATCCGTGTTATCCTTATCAAGATTTGCGACCGCCTGCACAACATGCGCACGCTGGAATCGCAACCGGCCAACAAACAATACAAGATTGCGGGCGAAACCTTGTATATTTATGCACCTCTCGCCAACCGATTGGGCTTGAACAAAATCAAGACCGAACTCGAAGACCTCAGTTTCCGCTACGACCATCCACAGGAGTATGCCAATATTGAGCATAAACTTGCCGATACCGAATCGCAGCGCGATACCCTCTTCGAGAGTTTTACTGCACCTATCCGCGAAGAACTCGACAAGTTAGGTGTAGAATACAAGATTAAAGCACGCGTGAAGAGCCCTTATTCTATTTGGAACAAGATGCAGAACAAGCACGTTACCTTCGATGAGATTTACGACATTCTTGCTGTGCGCATTATCTTTACACCAAAGGTGAGAGCAAACGAAGTAAACGAATGTTTCAATATCTACGTAGCCATCAGCAAAATCTACAAGAGCCATCCAGACCGTCTGCGCGACTGGTTGAACCATCCGAAAGCAAACGGTTATCAGGCACTCCACGTTACCCTGATGAGTAAGCAGGGAAGATGGATAGAAGTGCAGATCCGTTCCGACCGTATGGACGAGGTAGCAGAAAAGGGATTTGCTGCCCACTGGAAATACAAAGAAGGAAACGAAGGTGAATATACAGAAGATGAGAACGAGCTGAACGACTGGCTCAGCACTATCAAGGAGATTCTGGACGATCCGCAGCCGGATGCCATGGACTTCCTCGATGCCATCAAGCTGAACCTCTATGCTTCAGAAATCTTCGTCTTCACACCAAAGGGAGAAATCAAGACGATGCCGGCAGGCTGTACTGCCCTCGACTTCGCCTTCCAGATTCATACTTTCCTGGGCAGCCACTGTATCGGAGCCAAGGTAAACCATAAGCTGGTTCCGCTGAGCCATAAGCTGCAAAGTGGCGACCAGGTTGAGATTCTTACTTCCAAGAGCCAGCATGTACAGGAAGAATGGGTAAACTTCGTCAGTTCAGCCAAGGCAAAGAGCAAGATTCTTGCCATCCTGCGCCGCGATTCACGAGAGGTTCAGAAGAAAGGAGAAAACATACTCACCGAATGGCTCAAGAAGAACAGCATCGAGATGAGTGCGTCGGTGGTAGACCGCCTATGCGATTTTCATAATATCCAGAAGCCTGAAACCCTCTTCCAGTCATTGGGAGACCATCAGATTATCCTGGGCGATAAAGACTTCGATGAGTTGCAGGGCAAGCCTAAGAAACAGCAGGCCAGCAGCTGGCGCAATTATATCCCATTCCTGGGCAAGAGCAAGGAGAAGGCTCCAGAAAAAGGCATCGTAAAACCTCAGGATCTTTTCGTGGTGGGCAAAGACTTCAACAAGAAGAAGCCACTCATCCTAACCGAGGAGAACATCAACCAGTTTATCTTCCCTAGCTGCTGCCATGCGATTCCTGGCGATGACGTTATGGGCTTTATCGACAACAAGAACCGCATCGAAATACATAAGCGCTCTTGCAGCATAGCAGCCAAACTGAAGTCCAGTTTCGGCAACCGCATCGTAGATGCCAAATGGGATATGCACAAGCAGATACTCTTCGATGCTACCATCGAAATCAAGGGTATCGATCGTAAGGGCATGCTGCTGGATGTAAGTAAGGTGATTAGCGACCAGTTGGGTATCAATATCCACAAGATAACAATCAGTAGTGATAACGGCATCTTCGACGGAACAATCGAACTCCGTATTCACGACCGCGAAGAAGTCAAAACCATTATGAATCAACTCCGAAATATTGATGATCTGCAGGAAGTACAGAGAATCCTATAAGTTAGGAGTTTATGATAATAAAGAAAAGATAAATAATAGAGAATCGCCGGATTTTAAACCTGGCGATTCTCTATGAAATCATACAGATTTCAACATCTTATAAAACAGATTCAAAACAACAAGCTTAAAAACAATATGAAAAAATTATTCTTATCATTTTTAATGATGTTGACCCTGTTGCCTCTGGCAGCAGCCAACAAGTATGACAACCCCGACACGATTGTAGTTTCCCGTGATGGTACCGGCGAATTCCGCACCATCGACGAAGCCATCGAAGTATGTCGCGCTTTCATGGATTACAGCAAGGTAATCTACGTAAAGAAAGGCGTGTACAAGGAGAAACTCATCCTCCCTTCATGGCTCACCAACATCACCATCTGTGGTGAAGACCGTGATAACACGATCATCACATGGGACGATCATGCCAACATCAAGATGCCTGTAGGTGGACTCGATTCAGAAGCTGCTGTAAAGGGTAAACCGATGGGCACATTCCGCACTTATACCCTGAAGGTACAGGGCAGTTACATCACCCTGAAGAACATCACCATCGAGAACAATGCTGCCAAACTGGGACAAGCAGTCTCCCTGCATCTTGAAGGCGATCATATCCTGGTTCAGAACTGCCGTCTGCTGGGCAATCAGGATACCGTTTATACAGGTATAGCCAACAACCGTTCAGCCTTCTATGATTGCTACATCGAAGGAACCACCGATTTCATCTTTGGTCCGGGAAGAGCATGGTTTGAGAATTGTGAGATTCGCAGCAAGGCCAACAGCTACATCACAGCCGCATCCAGTCCTGCCGGTCAGGAATATGGCTATGTATTCAACAAGTGCAAGCTTACCGCCGAGCCAGGTGTAGACAAGGTTTATCTGGGCCGTCCATGGCACCCTTATGCAGCTACCCTCTTCATGAATTGCGAAATGGGCAGCCACATCCGTCCAGAAGGATGGCACAACTGGGGCAAGCAGAGCAACGAACAGACAGCCCGTTACAGCGAATATAACAACCATGGTGCAGGTGCTGCAACCAAGGCACGCGTAGCCTGGAGCCGTCAGCTCACCAAGAAAGAAGCTGCTAAAGTTACCATCAAGAATGTCTTCGGCGAAGAAGCGTGGTAACCCTAGCTAATCATAAAGTTCAAAGTTCAATATTCAAAGTTCAAAGCTCAAAGTTCAAAGTTCAAAGTCTTAAACCAGTCCATCGAGCTGCTTTTTGAGTTCTTTGAGCTGGTCTCTTACAGAAATAAGGGTGTCGAGAACTTCAGAAGATTTCTCGGCACCCGTTCTGTTTTGGTTCAGATACTTACGGGCAGCCGCAATCTTCAATCCCTTCACCTTGATAAGGTTGTAGATGAGCCTTACCTGCTCAATATCCTTATCGGTATACTGGCGCACTTTGTTGCCAGCAACCTTCGGTTTGAGAAAAGGAAACTCCTTTTCCCAATATCTCAACGTAGAGTCGTTTAGACCAAACATTTCACCTACTTCCTTGATAGAATAGTACAATTTCGTTGTTTTATCTGGAATTATTGCCATTTTTTCCGTCTTTAATTTCAAAAATAATTAATTTAGTTGCAAAATTAAACAATTCTTCTTATCTTTGCAAAGATTTTCGGAAGAAAATGCCCTAAAGGGCAAAAATATTTTCTGAGAGGACTCTCAATCCCCTCTCCAAAACAGGAAAAAGAAATTAAAGATAAATATAAAAAAGATATGATGACAGCTAATGAAGTGCGCGAATCCTTCAAGAAATTCTTCGAAGGTAAAGGCCACAAGATTGTTCCATCAGCACCTATGGTTATCAAGGATGACCCAACGCTGATGTTTACAAACGCTGGTATGAACCAGTGGAAAGACATCATCCTCGGTACAAAAGACCCAGGCAAGGATGTTCGTCGTGTTGATACTCAGAAATGTCTCCGTGTAAGCGGTAAGCATAATGACCTCGAAGAGGTGGGTCACGATACTTACCACCACACCATGTTCGAGATGCTCGGTAACTGGAGCTTCGGCGACTACTTTAAGGAGGGTGCCATTGATATGGCATGGGAGTATCTTACTGAAGTTTTGAAGCTCAACCCTGCCGATCTCTACGTTACCGTATTCGAGGGTAGCAAGGAGGAAGGTCTGGAACGCGACAACGAGGCTGCAGGTTACTGGGCTAAGCACGTGCCAGCCGACCACATCATCAACGGTAACAAGCACGACAACTTCTGGGAGATGGGCGAAACAGGTCCTTGCGGTCCTTGCTCAGAGATTCACGTGGATTCTCGTACTCCAGAGGAGAAGGCTCAGGTGCCAGGCCGTGAGTTGGTAAACAAGGATAACCCTCAGGTCATCGAAATCTGGAACATCGTGTTCATGCAGTACAACCGCAAGGCTGACGGTTCTCTCGAACCTCTCCCAATGCACGTTATCGATACAGGTATGGGCTTCGAGCGCTTGGTTCGCATGTTGCAGGACAAGCACTCTAACTATGATACTGATATCTTCCAGCCAATCATCAAGGAAATCGAGGCTATCTCTGGCAAAAAGTATGGCTTCACTACTCCTACTGGTGAGAATGGCGAGGGCAAGGATGAGCAGGAGAAGATTGATATCGCTATGCGTGTCTGCGCCGACCACCTCCGTGCCGTAGCCTTCTCTATCGCCGATGGTCAGTTGCCAAGCAACGCCAAGGCAGGTTACGTAATCCGCCGCATCTTGCGCCGTGCCGTACGTTACGCTTACACATTCCTCGGCCAGAAGCAGGCATTCATGTACAAGCTCGTCAATGTATTGGTAGAGCAGATGGGTGCAGCCTTCCCAGAGTTGCCAGCTCAGCAGGAGCTCATCACCCGCGTGATGAAAGAGGAAGAGGATTCATTCCTCCGCACCTTGGAGAAGGGTATCAACCTCCTCAATGGCGATATGGACGAGCTCAAGGCTCATGGCGAGACTCAGCTCGATGGCGTGAGCGCATTCCGCCTCTTCGATACATACGGTTTCCCTCTCGACCTGACAGAGCTTATCTGCCGTGAGAATGGTTACACCGTAGATGCTGCAGGCTTCGACGAGGAGATGAAGAAGCAGAAAGAGCGTGCCCGCAATGCTGCTGCCGTAGAGAACGGCGACTGGGAAGTTTTGAAGGAAGGTGACCAGAACTTCGTAGGTTACGACTATACAGAATATGAGTGCCACATCCTGCGCTACCGCAAGGTGACTCAGAAGAAGAACTCTTTCTATGAGTTGGTACTCGACAACACTCCATTCTATGGTGAGATGGGTGGACAGGTTGGCGACAAGGGTGTACTCGTTAGCGAGAACGAGACCATCCAGGTTATCGACACCAAGCGCGAGAACAACCAGAGCATCCACATCGTAAAGGAGTTGCCAAAGGATGTAAACGCAGATTTCATGGCTTGCGTAGATATCGAGAGCCGCGAGGGAAGTGCAGCCAACCATACTGCAACCCACTTGCTCGACTACTGTCTGAAGCAGGTTTTGGGCGAGCACGTAGAGCAGAAGGGTTCTTATGTAGATAAGGACACCTTGCGTTTCGACTTCTCTCACTTCCAGAAGGTAACTGATGAGGAGCTCCGCAAGGTAGAGCACATGGTAAACGAGATGATCCGTGCCGACTATCCATTGGATGAGCACCGCGATACTCCTATCGAGGAGGCTAAGGAACTTGGCGCTATCGCCCTCTTCGGCGAGAAGTATGGCGACAAGGTTCGTGTGGTTCGCTTCGGTCCATCTGCTGAGTTCTGTGGTGGTATTCACGCCAAGAGCACCGGTAAGATTGGTTTCTTCAAGATTATCTCTGAGAGCAGTGTAGCAGCCGGCATCCGCCGTATCGAGGCTTTGACAGGCAAGGCTTGCGAGGAGGCTATCTACGGCTTGCAGGATACCATCGTAGCCTTGAAGGGCTTGTTCAACAATGCCAAGGATCTCGAAGGTGTCATCAGAAAGTACATCGACGAGCACGATGCCTTGAAGAAGGATGTTGAGAAGTTCCAGGCTCAGGCTGTAGAGCGTGCCAAGGATAAGCTTGTAGAGAATGCAAAAGAAATCAATGGTGTGAAGGTTGTTACAGCCGTATTGCCAATGGAGCCAGCAGCTGCCAAGGATTTGGTATTCAAGGTTCGCGAGGCTTTGCCTGAGAACATGATTTGCGTGGTAGGTTCTGTTTATAACGACAAGCCTATGCTCAGCGTAATGTTCAGCGATGATATGGTAAAGGATCACGGTTTGAATGCTGGTAAGATGATTCGCGAAGCTGCCAAGTTGATTCAGGGCGGCGGTGGCGGTCAGCCTCACTATGCTCAGGCTGGCGGTAAGAACAAGGACGGCTTGAGCGCTGCAGTAGATAAGGTTGTAGAGTTGGCTCAACTGTAATAAGTTCCCCAAAAAGAATATATGATAGAGTTATCTTAACTCTTATATATAATAAGGTATAAAGGGTTGCAATCCATCTTTTCGAGGATTACAACCCTTTTTCTGTAAAATGCTGCGTATGATTTCAATATTTTTTGTTACCTTTGCACCCAAATTTAAATACATATATTCAATATGGCTATTATAAAGACAGTAGAGGGAAAGACTCCTCAATGGGGAAAGAATTGTTTTATCGCTGAGAACGCCGTACTGACCGGCGACTGTATTCTTGGCGATGACTGTAGCATCTGGTATAGTGCGGTATTGCGCTCTGACGTGGATGCCATCAGATGTGGAAACAGGGTAAATGTGCAGGATTGCGCCTGCATCCATCAAACCGGTACGATGCCTTGCATTTTGGAGGATGATGTATCTGTGGGACATGGGGCCATCGTTCATGGAGCTACCGTTAGAAAAGGTGCTCTCATCGGAATGAATGCCACTGTGCTTGACAAGGCTGACATTGGTGAAGGAGCTATCATTGCTGCAGGAGCTGTAGTTACCCATGGCACCAAGGTTCCTGCACATGAGATTTGGGCGGGTATTCCAGCCAGGAAAGTAAAGGTCTGCGCTCCTGGACAAGCCGAGGAGTTTGCCAAACATTATTCCGGATACATCAAAGACTGGTATCTGAAGGAAGATTAATTGTTACAACAAGCATTTAATATCATTGAAACGATACCATCTATAAGTTATAAAAACTAAAAATAGATAAGTTTTATCACTTATAAGTGAAACTTTTCGTATATTTGCAAAAAGTTTCATTTATAAGTGATAAAAATATGGCAACTATTATTCGTCAATCATATATCGACAAGATAGAAAGGTATCTTGGAAAGGAGACCATCATCGTATTAGTAGGTCAACGTCGTGTAGGAAAAAGCTACATGATGAAGATGATTCGTGACCGTAAGAAGGCAGATGACTGCAACAATATCATCTTTATAGATAAGGAGAAAAGAGAGTTTGACAACATTCAGACCTATCAGGATCTCAACGACTATATCGGAGAGCACTTTTTATCCGATAAACATAACTATATCCTTATCGATGAGATACAAGACATCAGGGAATTTGAACGCTCCATCCGAAGTTATCGCACAGAACCCAACACCGACATTATTATCACAGGTAGCAATGCTCGCATGCTGAGCAATGAACTGAGCACTCTTATCGGTGGCAGATATAAGGAAATCTATATCCAATCGCTGAGCTATAACGAGTTTCTGGAATTTCATCAACTATCAGATAATGACGAAGCACTTGCTCTGTACATTCAGTATGGTGGTCTGCCTGGTCTGGCAAAGATAGGACTGGAAGAGGATGATGCACGTGAATACCAGATGGATATTTACCATACCGTTTTGCTTAAGGATGTCATCATGCGCAACCAGATAAGAAACGTGCCATTCTTAGAGAACCTGGTGCGTTTCCTTGCTGATAATACAGGTAAACTCATCTCAGCCAACAGTATCTCCAAATATATGAAATCTCAAGGAGAATCCATTGCTTCGGCAGCTATCACCAATTACATATCCTTCCTTTGTGAAGCCTATATTCTGCACAAGGTGAACCGCTATGACATCCACGGAAAACGTATCTTTGAAACCAACGATAAGTTTTATTTTGAAGACAACGGCATTAGAAATGCCATTGCCGGGGGAACACGTGAAGGAGACATCGAGAAAGTGATAGAGAATATCATCTATCAGAACCTCATACGCTTGGGCTATCAAGTTTATGTAGGCCAACTGCAAGCTGGAGAAATCGACTTTGTTTGTACCAAGCCAGGAGGCGAACGCATCTACGTGCAAGCTTCCTACATCATAGCCGACGATGCAACCAGAGAGCGTGAGTTTGGCAATCTCCGTGCCATCAAGGACAACTACCCGAAGTACGTTATCTCCATGACCCCTCTGCTCACCAAAAATGATAATGACGGCATCACGCACCTGCATCTTCGCAAGTTCCTGACTGAAGGAATATAAAAACGATAGAGCAAAACTATTACATAGCCATTGCCATAACCTTCGTGTCACTCTCAACGGTAATCAATTGCGTACACTGTGTATTCGCATTTTGACCCCCCAAAATCCTTAATGACCGAAAATGACCGTGACCTTAATGACCGGAATTCTCGGTAGAACGAAAAAGACCGCTCTCCTCGTATTGAAGTGAGCGGTCGTTTTTCATTTATGATTGAGTCTGCTTATTATAATAAGGTAGACTCCATGTTTTTTATCCCATGCAGCTCGTTACTCCGAGCGTAGTAGCGATAGCGGTCAGAATGCTGATGGCTATCTGAAGAATTGTTTTCCAAGTGTTCGCTTTCATTTTTTTTG